>JAICPS010000003.1 GCA_025929715.1 Anaerolineae bacterium
GATTGTTAATCTGACTGAACGAGAGCCCCAACACCCGTGGGGCCATCAGGCGCAGAACCTGGCGCACGCCTCGATGACTCAACGTGACCACGGGCGTGTACGCCATGCCGTGGCGTCGTAAGCCGGGAAGTTGAATCAAGAGGTGCCCTGCCGCGCCTACAACCGTACCCCAGCCCAGCCCCATGACCGTATTTCGGGTAAAGAGCGACGTCTCGCCTGCCAGAATGGCGCCGCCGATGATACCCAGGTTGTAGACGATTGGCGCCAGCGCCGGCAATAGGAAGTGCTGCCGTGCGTTGAGGGCGCCCATGAAGACGCCGCTGGCGCCAAAGATGACCGTGGAGATCAGGAGGATCCTTAACAGATTGGTTGTGAGGTCGAGTAGCTCGGGCTGAACTGCCATTTCCGGCAAATAAAAGAGGAGAAAGGGTCGGGCGAAGAGCGCGACCAGGGCCGAGAGCAGGCCGAGGACGATCAGCACGAGGTTGACGATGGCGGAAAAGAGATGCCAGCCGCCCTTGCTGTTTTCTCGGGCGAAATAGGCCGAAAATGTGGGAATGAAGGCCGAACCTAACGCGCCGCCCGCAATGATGAAAAAGAGGGTTTCGGGAACGCGCGTAGCGATGCGATAAGCGTTCGCTTCGAGACTGGTGGCGCCAAAATAGTAGCCAATGACTGCATCACGGATGAGCCCTAGAATCCGGCTGGCTACGAATGCTGCGGAGACGAGACCCGCCGCGCGCCATACCTGTCGCTGCGCCGACTGTCTGGATCTGTCTTCTACGTCCTCCGTAACGGTCATGGTGCAGGATTATACGCAGAAGGCAAAAAAAAAGCGGACCGCTCTTAAGCGGTCCGCTTGAATCTTTCTGAGAGCCAGGAACGCCGAACCCTGACTCTCGTTAAAAGGAGGAGAAGAAGAAGAGATTTTTACCCTTCGAAGAGTAGTATATGGTAGATCTTATGTTAGTACTGTACGCCGACCCTACTTCAAACCTACGCGAAACCTACGATAGTACATTATTTCACAATTACCTTGCCCGGCATATTTGGCCCGCATATCTATTCATCTTAGAATTCCAGCCATGACACGATCGCGCGCATTGTGGCTGATGGTGGCTGCTCTACTAGTTGCAGCCGTTCTGCGCCTGCCCGAGTTACGGGTAGCGCCGCCCGGCCTACACTATGACGAAGCAGCCAACGCCATTCTGGCTGCGGATATTGGGCTGCGCGGGGAACGGCCGATATTTATTTCCAGCTATACAGGGAAAGAGGTGCTTTTCTTTTACGTCGCCGGTGCGTTGACGAACGCCATTGGGTCGTCACTATTTGCCTTGCGGCTGAGTTCGGCTCTGATCGGGCTGCTGACCATCGCCGCCAGCTATTGGCTAGGCAGGGAGCTTTTGGCAGACCGGCGCGTCGCGGTTATCGCCGCCGCGCTAATCGCGGTCAGCTTCTGGCATCTCATGTTTAGCCGGCTGGGCTTTAGGGCGATCAGCCAACCGCTGCTGCAGGCGCTGGCGGTGGCCGCGCTCTTCCGTGGATTGAAGGTTGACGGCGGGCTCGCGCGGGCCTGGCAGTGGTTCGTATTGTCCGGGGTGTTCCTGGGATTAACCGCGTACACCTATCTGGCAGCACGCCTGTTTCCGGTTCCGCTGCTGCTGGCTCTCCTACCCTTGTTGACCCCAGGTGTACGGCGGTGGGAGAGGCGGTCTTCGCTCATTTTGGTCGCCGCGGTGGCGCTGCTGGTTATCGCGCCGCTCTTAGCCTATTTCATTCAGAATCCAGAAACTTTCTGGGTGCGGATCGCGCAGGTTGCGCCCGCCGGTTCCGGTGGCAACCCGGAGGCGTCAACGCTCGACAGCTATCTGCGCTCCCTGGGTATGTTCTTTCTCGCGGGCGATCCGTATTGGCGTTTTAACCTGCCCAGTCGCCCGCTGTTCAACTGGTTCTGGGGTGGTTTGCTTCTGGCCGGCTGGATTGCGGCGATCCTGCGCTGGCGACGCTGGTGGTATGACTGGCAAAAGGCCGCTGTCCTGTTGTTGGTGTCGGTTCCATTGCTCATGATACTGCCAACCGCCCTGGCTACCAGCGAAATCATACCTAGTAATCTGCGCGCCATCGGATTGATACCTTTTATTTTCTATCTTCCTGCCCTGGGCCTGGTCACGCTGGTTGAGCAACTGGCCGACGTGGTGCGGCGCCCAGGCGTGCAGCTTACTGCTTTTCTGCGCTCCTTGAGTTTCCTGGAAGGATATGAAGTGAATTACGCCTTCCTCGTGATGCTAATCTTGCTGACGGGCGGCGCCGCGACGTGGACCAGCTACTTTGACGTGTGGGCCGCCCGCAGCGATGTTTATTATGATTCGGACGCCGACCTCGTTGCGGTCGCTACATTCATAGATGAGGAGGCGCCGCCCGACGTGCCGATCTTCATCGCCGCGCTTCATTACAGGCATCCAACGCTGGCCTTTCTCTCCGAGAATTACGAGCGCGTTAAATGGCTTGTCGAAAGTCAGGCCCTGGTTCTGCCGCCAGACGGCCCGGCCCTCTACGTGTTCCCCCACAATAGCCCGGCGCCGGAGTGGGCCCTGAATTATCTTGAATCGGCTGAGAGGATAACGGGTCCAGAGGGACCTGATGGCGAGCCGCTATATGTGGCCTACCGGTTAAGCGAGGCCCCGGAAATCGAGGAATCAACGGTGCAAGGAACGGTCGGCGACATGCTGAAGCCTTTATGGATAAGAAGCGAAGGCGGGGCGAGCGGCGAGACGGTACCCGTCACCTTTGCCTGGCGCGTTCTGAATACCGGCGCCACGCCATTGCGGCTTTTTGCGCATCTTACGGATATCTGGGGCCACCGCTGGGGGCAGACCGAACGTCTCAGCTATGCCGTCGAGCAGTGGCAGCCAGGTGAGATCGTTATACAGCGGGTGGAGGTGCCCGTCTCTGCAGGCGCGCCGCCAGGGGCTTACCGATTGCACCTGGGTTTCTTCGAGGATGCCAGCGGACAAAGAGTACCGCGGCTGGACGAAGAAGGGCGCTACGCCGGGGACGCCATCGCAGTGGACGACGTGCGTATCGCTGCCGGATCCCCTCCACAAACGCCGCCACAGGCGCCCAGTGGTAAGCCACAGCTCGTGCGTTCGGGCCTCCAGCTTCTAGGCTATACACTGAGCGACGGAGCCGTGGGCGCCGGCGCATCACTGCCCCTGAGCCTGTGGTGGTGGGCGACGGCCGCACAGCCGCCTATGACTGTACGTCTGGAGCTTTTACGCGGGGACAATACAGGCGTCGTTCTAATTGATACGACGCCGGTGCGCGGCACGTATCCTTTCCAGAATTGGCAGACCCCGCTTTTTCTGCGCGATGAGATCAATCCGCGCATCCCGGCAACGCTGGCGGCCGGCGACTATCGACTGCATCTACGCCTGCTTGACGCAGATAGCAACACTGTGTTCACCAGCAGCCTCGGCGCAGTGAGCGTTGAACCCACCGAACGCACATTCGAAGCGCCGCAGCTCCAATATCCGCTTGACGCCACTTTTGCCGGAGAAGTTGAGTTGTTGGGCTACCGTCTAGAACAGATTTCGCCGCAGCAGTTTCGCCTCCAACTGGCCTGGCGCGCGTTGCAGGAGATCGAGAACAATTACACGGTCTTTGTTCACCTTCTAAATCCAGACGGGACCTGTTGCTTGTGGCAAAGCGATAGGATGCCGCGCCAGGGGCAGTATCCAACTTCACGCTGGGTGGAAGGGGAGGTTGTGGTCGAGGAGTATCTAATCGAGTCGGGAGAAGGCGCGGCTGCAGGAGCATATCCATTGGAAGTGGGCCTCTATGTAGCAGAAACAGGTAGGCGCCTGCTGGTGGAGATGCCGGGGCGAGAAGTGAGTGACTTTGTATTATTGCGGGCAGTGGGGCTTGGAGATTGACCGAACTTCGTTCGGGCGAGATTGGGGAACTGGAGTATAAGAACGAATCTCTAATCTTCAGTCGCCAATCTCCAGTCACTTTCTTGTTCCTGCAAAGGGTAGTAGTAAGCCAGGACAATGGGCAGGATGAACGTAAAAGGCACGCCGATGAGGTGGGCGACCAGGAAGTCCCCGGCCAGTATGCCGGTGCGAATGTGGCCGTAGATGAGAATTGACAGGTGGGCGGTGAGCAAAAACCAGAAGCTGGCGGAAAGAGCGCGCCGATCTTTGTCGTCGCTCACTATCAGCCAGACGAAAGGCCAGGTACTGTACCAGATACGGAAGGTGAGCGCCGTGACTACGTAGGCGGCGAAAACGTAGGCGATACTTCGCAGAGAGTGCATGCCGCGCCAGACGCGCCATAGCAGAAGTACAGCCAGCGCCGCGAATAGCGCCGACCCCAACGTCGCGCCCACATCGGTCATGACGTCAACACTGAGCCCTATTCCAAGCCGTTGTGCAATCAGAATGATCAGCACGCCCGGAGAGAAACCGACGGCGTCGGACGCTTCCTGCAAGAGGCGGATACCGAGTTCCAGGGGCGAGCCGAACGGTGCAAACGTGATCGCGGTCAGCAGGACTGATCCGGCGACGGCCGCCAGTAGAAAGCGCAGGCGCGCCCGCCCGGCACTGAGTTCGCGCCAATGCGCGACAAACAGGAAAGGCAGGGCGAGCAGCGAAATCGGTTTGGTAAGCGCAGCCAAAACGGCGACGAGGAAGCCGAGTAAGGGATGCCGTTTCATGAGAAGGGTGCCAAAAACCAACCAGAAGATCATCAAGGCGTCATTGTGCGCGTCGACGGCGAACATAGATAGTAGCGCGGGATTCCAGGTCCAGAGAAGAGTATTGGCGGCTCGTTGCGCTTGCGGCTGCCGTTTGCCGGCCTTCCAGATCAGGGCGCCGATTCCTAAATGAGCCACAACGGCGACTGTCTTGAAGAGTAGCACACCGGCTAACAGATTCTGGCCGCTGAGAATCGTGCCTGCGGCGGCCAACAGTTCCCAGAGCGGTCCGTAGGGCGACGATTCGTCGGCCCACTCGCCGGCAAGCGGCAGATAAGGGTCCTGTGGAAAGGCGCTTGGGGGCACCGCGAGCGCGCTCTCGTCGTAGACGGCTGTCACTCGGCCGCGGATGAAGTAGCGGAACACGTCCGTGGCGTTGATAGGGTAGGTCAGGAGAAGTGGAATGCAGAAAAGTAGTCCCGCCGCCAGAATAGGCCAGATTGATGCGCCGCGGTTTGAAACGCGGCGCCAGGCAATCGCATAGACGGCATAGAGGGTTAAGAAGAGGAGTCCGTATGCCACGCCCCCGGCCAGTGAAGGGGCAAAAGAGCGAATGTCCCGCAGCGGAGCGCGATTGACGTGGGGTAGCAGGGGGAAAAAGATCGGAAGTAGCGTGTAGCCAACGAGGCTAGTTGCAGCCAGAAGCCAGAGCGAGTACCGTTTTGCGAGAGAAGCCATTGCCGATTGCCGGGCCGGCGAGGACGTGTCTAGCGGCGGAGGGAAACGCGCTGATGATGGTGTAATGGGTGGTCGTTCTTACGGCCGTGTTTCTCCAGCGGAACGACGAGTGTCACTGTCGTACCTTTCCCCGGCGCAGATTCGACGCGCAGAGAACCATCTACCCGTTCGGCGCGCTCGCGCATGTTGACCATACCCAGGCTGCCGCGCGTGCTGTAGCTGGAGTTAACGCTCTGGATGTCAAAGCCCACGCCGTCGTCCTTCACCTGCGCCACAAAGAGGTCGTCTTCGCGCCAAAGCCGCACCTCTACGTTACTGGCCTCTGAATATTTGCGGGCGTTACTCAGCGCCTCTTCGACGATAGAAAAGACGATGATTTGAGCGTGTTCGTCCAACAGATCGCCGGCCTCGCCGCCAACGAGCCTGATTGGGAGCTGGTGCGCCTGTTTGATGCGATCGATGACGGTTTCGATAGCCGCGGTGAGCCCTTCTGTCTCCAGCACCAGCGGGCGCAGCGTAAAAAGCATTCCACGAATTTCTTGAGAAGTATGCCGCGCCAGACGTTCCACCTTATCCAGCTCGGCGATAGCCTGGTCGGGGTCGCGGCTGATCAAAGATCGAATGAAATTGACGCGCATGGCGATCGCTGCCACGCTCTGCGTGGGTCCATCATGCAAGTCGCGGGCCAACTCTTTTCGCGCGTCCTCGTCCGCTTCGATGATCCGCTGTTTTTCGGCTTTCAGATCCTGGTAAAGCTTGGCGTTTTGGAGGGCGATAACGGCGTGATCGCCCACTGAATTGAAGAGGTCAAGGTGATCTTGTTCAAATGCCACCTGGGACTCAACGCCAATGATCATGGCGCCAAAAATCTGGAAGCCGGCGCGCAGCGGAACACATACAACGGTCTTACAGCCCTGGAACGTTAATAGTTTCTGTAACTCGGGGTCACGCTCTGGCTCATTGGTCATTGTCGGCTCGGCCTGGTTCAGCGCCTCGCCGATGATGCCTGACTTACCGCCAATACGCTGGTCGTGATCCAGCGGAATAAAACTACGGGTAGCAACAGGCGTGAGGTGGTCTGATTCATATAAAAAAACGGCGCCGACCAGCGATCGTGTGGGAATACCCAATTCCTCGACGGCCAGGCCACACACGTCGAGAGCCGCCTCCACAACGCGCTCAAAACTTAGCGTGGCGCGTAGCGTGGAGGCCATGGCCTGCAACGAGCGAGCGCGGTTGTTGGACGAGCGTAACTCGTGCAGTTCTTCTTGCATCAGCTCTTCGGCCATCGAAGTTACCCGGCTGCGAAGCCCACCGATCATCAGCATAAAGATAAGCGAGATCGTGATGACGACAAAATTGGAGATAAGAATCGTCGGCAGCCACCCGGCCAGCGAGACGTCCGTAATCCGGCCGAGAAGATAGAGCGTACCCACCTGTAGCCCTACCACCAGGATTAGTAGTCCGACGAGGAGCCAGTTAACTCGATTAAATTCCTTTCTTAGGCGCTTGGCTGCCTTATTATTCATGGTCCAACGTGGACGCGCAGGCGGAATGGGATCGGTTGCGACACAAAGGAAAATAAGCACCAGCAACCTGCTAGCGCCTAAACCTCGATATTATACTTGATATGAGCGAACGGCGACATAGGATCTGTATACCGTCATCGTGGCGCGAGCTTCCAGCTTGCAAGCCCGCACAAGCAAGATACTTATGCTACGTTGGCGCGTACCTCGAACCTGAAAGCGCAACGGCGATTTCGGCGGCAATGCGCCCATTATTGCGCAACAAAGCCACGTTGGCGCGTACACTTTCGCCGCCGCTTAGCTCCGCAATCCGTCGCAACAACCAGGGAGTGGTTGCTGCGCCTGAAATTCCACGGGCTTCGGCGTCCAAGGTGGCCTGCGTGATGATCGCTTCGGCGCGATCGGCGTCAAACGCTTCTGAGCTGGGCACCGCGGCCGCAACGAGGATGCCGCTCTGTAGGCTCAGCGAGCGGCGAGCCTCAACGACGGCGGCGACGCCGGCCGGCGTATCGATTCGCGAGCTTACGGCCAGCCCGCTACTGCGGGCGAAGAAAGCCGGTAGCTCGCCAGTTTTGTAGCCAATGACCGGAACGCCTTTTGTTTCCAGGACTTCCATCGTTGCCGGCAGGTCAAGAATAGATTTGGCGCCACTACAGACAACGGTGATCGGCGTGCGTCCCAGTTCTTCCAGGTCGGCGCTGACGTCGAACGGATGGCCGCGATGGACTCCGCCGATGCCGCCGGTGGCGAAAAGCTCGATACCGGCGCGGTGGGCGATGATCATCGTCCCGGCTACTGTCGTGCCCCCGTCTCCACGCTGCGCCAAAACTATTGCCAAGTCGCGGCGGCTACACTTGCGTAGTTCATGTGCAGGCCGGCATCCCAGATATTCAAGTTGCGTCGTGCTGAGACCCACGTGAATTTTTCCGCTCAAAACGGCGATCGTTGCCGGCGTTGCGTCGCCCTGCCTCACGGCCTCTTCCATACCCATTGCTGTCTCGAGATTATCTGGATATGGCAGCCCGTGGGTTAACACCGTGCTTTCTAGGGCGACGACGGCGGAGCCACTTTCCAGCGCTGATTGCACTTCCGGGCTGATGACCACGGCGCTGCTGAAGTCATGATTCATGCTATCAAGTCCTTTCCAATTCCGGCCATTTACGGAGCACGATTAACATTACCTAATTTTTCCAGGCAATTGTACCAGTCTGCGGCGCATATGTATTACTTGCATTTACACTGTAGCATGCAATAATGCAATTTTCAGTTTGAAGGAAAGGAGAAGGAAAATGAACGAGAGAAAACTGTTATACCCTATTCTGCTTTTGCTCCTTGCGCTGGTATTAGCCGCCTGTGGCGGCACGGCGCAGGAAATCCAAGAGACTGTGGAATCGGCCGTCACCGATGTCGCTCCCACCCTGGAAGCAGCGGCAACCGAAATTGGCCCCACGGTTGAGGCGGCCGCCACGGAAGTGGCGCCTACTGTTGAAGAAGCCGTGACGGAAGTTGCTGCCACTGTTGAAGCGGCGGCGACGGAACTTGCTCCTACCGTCGAGGCTGCGGCAACGGAGATCGTCGACGGTGAAGAAGATACGCCCGCACCTGAAACGAGTGAATTACCCGATCTCGGCGGGCGCGAAATCCGCATTGCGGTTGAGAACGCGTACAATCCGTTCAACTTCATCAACGAAGAAGGGGAAGCGGTCGGGTACGACTACGACCTTTTCGCCGAGATCTGCGAGCGGTTGAATTGCGAGCCGTTGTTCGTCGAGACGAGCTGGGACGCGATGGTGGCGATCATGGCCGGCGAAGGAAACTTTGACACCTTCGATATCGGCGCGGATGGCATCACGATAACCGAGGAGCGGGCGCAGAACGTAGACTTCTCGGATCCCTACATTCAGCTGTCGCAGGTACTTCTCGTGCGTATTGACGAAGATCGCTTCGCGACGCCGGAAGAGTTTGCAGCGAACGAAGAGTGGCTTGTCGGCACACAGCCGGGGACGACTAACTACGACACGGCCGTGGAGTTGGTTGGTGAGGACCGTGTTGTGGGCTACGATCAGTTTGGGCTGGCGGTGCAGGCGCTGATTAACGGCGACGTAGACGCCGTCGTGATGGACGACGTGGCCGGTCTGGGCTACGTGGGCGCGAACCCGGACGACGTGAAGATCATCGACGAGCCGATGACCAGCGAAGAGCTAGGCTTCATCTTCCCGCAGGGCAGTGACCTGGTCGAGCCAGTTAACCAGGCGCTGGCGCAGATGGACGAGGACGGCACGCTGGATATGCTGTTCGATAAGTGGTTCCAAACTGAAGAATAACTGATTCTGGTTCCGCATAAAGTAACGTAAAGGGATCTGCCGCTCAAGCGGCAGATCCCTTTAAATTTAGGAACTCAAGCATGACAACACACGAAGCGAATATTCCGATTGCTCCCGGACGGACACGTATTGCGCCCGGTTTCGTTGAGCGCATTTCCAACTGGCCGTGGTGGCTGCTTGTGGCCATTGGGCTGGCCGTGTACATTGCATACAACATCTTGACCGACCCGATCACCAATAGCGCGTTCTGGTTCATCAGCGGTCAGAGCCCTGAAGCCTTAGATGCAGGTCGCCTGGTACTGGAAGGTATCACGATGACGCTTGGTGTGACGGCTGTGGCTTATAGTTTTTCAATCGTTATTGGTCTAATCATGGGTCTGGGGCGCGTGTCGGACAACGTCATAATCTATAACTCGTCTTCGTTTTATGTAGAAATCATTCGTGGGATTCCCATGCTGGTCTTGCTCATGAGTATCGCCTTCGTCGGCGTTCCTGTGGTTATTGACGCCGGCAATGCATTGGGTAATTGGCTCCTGTCGCGAGGGGTTGGCTTTGGCGAATTGCTTACGGTTGTCACCACACGCGATATCAGCAATACATGGCGGGCCATTATCGCCCTGGCAATAGGCTACGGCGCCTTCTCGGCGGAGATCTTCCGCGCGGGCATTCAATCTATTGAAAAGGGACAGATGGAAGCTGCCCGGTCGCTGGGTATGAGCTATTTTCAGGCGATGCGCTACGTGATATTGCCGCAAGCTATCCGGCGCGTGCTGCCGGCGCTGGGTAATGACTTCATAGCGATGCTCAAGGATTCGGCCCTCGTTTCGGTCCTTGGGGTGCGCGACCTGACCCAGCTAAACAAACTCTATACCAGCAGCACCTTTAACTTCGTGCAGGGTTATATCGTGCTGGCCTTTCTTTATCTGATTATGACCATCTTGTTGGCCCGCCTCGTGCGCCTGCTGGAAAGGCGCATGTCGCGCAGCTACCGCTAGTTCAGTGACTACCGCGGTGATGCGCAATTGTCTGTCGCTCATTCTCATAGTGAGCCACCTGCTGCTGATGATTCATTGCTTGCGCCAGGCGAATCGCTTCCTCTATATTCAGCGTGGCGGCCTGGTAGGCGCCGCGCCGGCGTAGCGTCAAGGCGCGCAAATAGTAGAGTTGGGCTGCATTGGCATTTACCCCAGGTCTGGCGGCGACCGCGAGCGCTTCGTCCAGATGGCGCAGCGCCTCGTCGGTCCGTTCCACTTGTAAGTAGTATTGGCCTAACAGGGCATGGGCAGCGACAACATTGGCGTCCTCTGGTAACCCCAAATGTAGAGCCTGTTGCGCGTGGGATCGCACTGCGCGCGACATGTGGCTTTTACCCTCTGAATCAAGAAATGCCATGATCAGATGGCCCTGCCCCGAGCGGGGATGAGCCTTTAGAAAATCGCGCAGGCGGCGGCGTGCCTCGTTTGCGGCGCCCTTGCGGCGCAGCGTGTCGATGATTTGCAACTGGACCTGCTCGTCCTGAGGATTAAGCGCCGCCTCTTCCTGCAGCGTCTGTAACTGCTCACGCTCGGCGTCGGACTGGAACGATGGCGCCTCATACCAGCCACGGCGGTCCGTCCACCAGAAAAGAGCAAGCGCCGCCACGTGCACGACCAGCGTTGCGCCGCTCAGCAGCGGCGTCGCGCCGAAGTTGTAGATCGTGCGCCAATCGCCGATAAAGGTGAAAAGCGTAAAGAGTGGATAATAGAGCAGGCCATAATAGAGGTGAAAACGCAGGATACGGAGGCCAAAATAGCGCCAGGCGCTGGACCGGCTACGTCGCAGTAACAGCCACAGAGCAAATCCGTAGAGGAGAGTCCCAAGAGTGCCGGCCAGGCTGATGAACCAGTTTTGCGCGAGCGAGTACGAGTCAGGGCTACTGACGTATCCCCAGTAGAAACCGTAACCGGCGTCGTCAACCGAGCCGCCGAATGCCCAGATGGCGAGGGCATGTAAGAGTTCGTGAACGAACACGCCGGGCGGCACCGCCAGCAGGAACGACGCCCGTTCTGCCCACGCTTTTTTCCACGGCTGCAGCGGATTACTGCTGAAGGCTTTCCTGCGCTCCCATAGCGAGCGCGCCAGGCGCAGGCCACTGGCGAAATAGACCAGTGATAGTAACGTAAAGATCAGAAACAGGGGGTTGCCCTGCAGTGCGCGGAAGAAAGTCATCGTGTCTGCCCTCCGAGAAGTTAACAGTTTTTCGTTTCACTGACAACCGAGTTTCCTTATGTTAAAATAGCCGCGGATGACAACAGGCAGGCTATTGTGTCAACGTCCAGGCTAGAGTTTTTCGACTCCCTACCCATTTTTACCTACCTGACACATCAGGAGCTACGCGCGCTGGCGAATATCAGCACGGAATACGAGGTTCCCGAGGGGGCGGTGCTTGCTTACCAGCGGGACGTGGCCGATTCCTTTTATCTGGTGCGCAGTGGGCGGCTATATGCGCGTGGCGTGGACGAACACGGCGTCGTGCGTGAAGCACAGGCATACGGCGAAGGCGAGACGTTCAAAGATGTCTGGCTGTTTACCCCACGCGCCCATCCGGCGACGATCCGCGCCACCGACCCGTCGCGCGTCGTCGTCATTCGAAGTAAGGATTTCATTGATTTTCTGGAACGTTACCCGGGGGCACTCGATCATCTGGCGCCGGAATACAACGAAGAGGGTGAAGTAGTCGCCGGGCTGTCTACGGAAGCGTGGGAAGAAGCGCAGAAAAGCATGATTGCACCGGTCCACCCGCGCTATCCGGTGGGCCACCTTCCTGCCGAAGAGCTTATCGAGTTTGCGACCAGGCGCAGCCGATGGTTACTGGCCGTGAAAGTCGTGCCTCTGGTGCTGACCACTATCGTGTTTATGGCCGGATATACCTATCTTACGCTGAACGTAGCTTTGTTTTCAGGATGGCTGCTTGGTACCGTCGTTCCGGTATTGATCACTGCCGTCCTTGGCCTCGCCGTCGTGCTGCAATGGCTCGACTGGCGCAATGACTTTTTCGTGATTACGACACAGCATATCATCCACTACGAGTTTAACATTTCGCTGCGCCAATTTGGCACGGTGGTCAAGCGCACGCCGGTCGATCAGGTGCAGAGCGTGGAAGTCGAGAAGCCGAATTTGTTCGCCAATCTGCTGGACATTGGAACGGCGCGCATCACGACCGCGGCGCAATCGGGTGTCATCTACTTTGATTACATTGACGATCCGGCAGTTGTTCGCGATACGCTGACGCGCTTGCAGCAGCGGGTGCGCGAGCTGGATGCCGGGCGCGAGCAGGCCATGATGCGAGCGTCGCTGGAACAGCATTTTGAAGCAGACTCGCCGTTTTTGGAAGTCGAAGAGCCAGACGAGGGGGTTCTGGCCGCGCGGCCGCAAGAGTCGTTTATTAAGCGCACGCGCCGCCGCTTTGGTGGTCGCGTTGTGGACGGCAACACGGTGACCTATCGGAAGCATCTCTTTGTGCTACTGATCGGCGTCCGTTGGCCCGTTCTGGTCGGCTCCGTACTGTTTCTTCTTTTCGCCATTTTTCTGTACGCGGGCGTAACGACGCTGTTGTTCTGGTCTTTGCTCGTTCTTGCCGGATTAGTGGATTTGGGTTGGTTCGTGTGGCAGATTGAAGATTGGCGCAACGAAATGTACCAGGTGACGAACCGCTACGTCATAGATATTGATCGCCGGCCTTTTGGAACCGGCGAGAGCCGAAAACAGGCTGAGTTGAGCAACGTGCAGAATATCAATGCCGATCGCCCGGGTCTTTTGCCCACGGTCTTCAATTACGGTAACGTCTATATTGAGACTGCCGGTGTATCCGCGGACATCACTTTTGAGAACGTGTCGAATCCTAATCAGGTGCAGCGCGACATATTCGACCATCGCGAGCAGTTCCGGCGCCATCAGCGAACGCAAGATGGCTCCCAGCGCCGCAAAGAATATGCTGTGATGCTGGACGTATATAAGCAGGCCTTGGAACAAGGGCGCATCCCGCGCCGCACGCCGCCGTCGGAGCTAGAGGCTTAGTGCGCTTAAGGTGACCGGCACTTTCAAAGTGCCGGTCACCTACCTAATGAAACAATGACCGTACTCCAAATAATTCAACCGAATAACCAGACGCTGCGCCAGAAGGCGAGGCCAGTAACCCGGTTTGACGACGATCTACAAACGCTGATTGATAATATGATCGAGACGATGCGCGACGTCAACGGCGTGGGCCTGGCGGCGCCACAGGTTGACGTGCCGCTACGTCTGGCAGTCATCGAAACGCTGCCGGACGAAGACGACGAGGGCAACGACATAGAGGGCAGTCGCGATCTATACGTCATTATTAATCCCGAAATTATCTGGCAGTCGCGCGATGTGGTGGACGGCATCGAAGGTTGTCTTTCCATTCCGGGATATATAGGCGAAGTAACCCGCTACCAGTCTGTCCGCGTTCGTGCTCTCGACCGGCATGGCAAGAAGATCCGGCTGCGCCTGCACGACTGGGACGCGCGCATCTTCCAGCATGAAATAGATCACCTTGATGGGGTACTTTACATTGACCGTCTCTCCGATCCTGACAAACTGTGGACCGAAGAAGAGTACCGCGAGAAATTCGGGGCAGACGAAGAAACGACGGACGAGGTGATGACCTGATGGAGCTGACGAGCGAGGAAGTGAAGAAAGTAGCAGACCTTGCCCGGCTGACCCTTTCTGAAGAAGAAGTCGAGCAGTATCGCGAGCAACTGTCGGCCGTACTGGATTACGTCGAGCAACTTAACGAGCTGGCGCTGGACGGCGTGACGCCGACGACACATGCCGTGGGGCAGCAGAACGTACTGCGCGAGGACGAGGCGCGCCCCTCACTGGGGCTGGAGGATGTCCTGTACAATGCACCTGCCCACACCCGGCGCCAGTTTTTGATTCAAGCGGTGCTGGAAGACGAATAATTGCGCGCTGACTAAATGAATGTCACAGAGCTAACCCTGACAGAACTGCGTCGTCGGCTGCGGCAGGGGAGCGTCACCAGCGTTGCCGCCACAGAGGCCGTCCTACAACGGATAATAGACCTGGATAACGATCTGCGGGCCTACTTGACGGTCAGTGATGCGCTGGCGCTGGAGATGGCGCGGGATGCCGACGAACGGCGCGCGCTTGGAGAAGACGGTCCGCTGCTGGGGGTGCCTATCGCCGTCAAAGACATCATCTGTACGCAAGGTGTTGAAACGACCGCCGGCAGCCGCATATTGGAGGGTTTTATTCCCCCTTACGATGCCACCGTGGTGGCCCGTCTCCGCGCCGCAGGCGCCGTGATCGTGGGCAAAACCAATACAGACGAATTTGCCATGGGTTCGTCCACCGAAAATTCGGGATATGTGACGACGCGTAATCCCTGGGACCATGAACACGTTCCCGGCGGTAGCAGTGGTGGCAGCGCGGCAGCGGTAGCTGCCGGATTGGCTTTCGGTGCACTCGGTACGGACACCGGCGGCAGTGTGCGCCAGCCGGCCTCGTTCTGTGGCGTCGTCGGTATGCGCCCAACATATGGCCGCGTTTCGCGGTGGGGCGTCATTGCGTACGCTTCCTCTCTGGACCAGGTAGGTCCGTTCGGCCGTACCGTTGCCGATTGCGCCGCCATACTTCAGGTCATCGCCGGCCACGATGCGCTTGATAGTACGTCAATCGATGCGCCGGTTCCAGACTATGAAGCTGCGCTCACCGGCGACATAAGCGGGCTGCGCATTGGCGTTCCCCAAGAATATTTCGCCGAAGGCCTCGACCCGCAGGTGGACGCTGCCGTAGGGCGCGCGATAGAGCAATTGGAGGCTATGGGCGCGCAAACGGTAGTAATCAGTCTGCCTCACACTCGTTATGCGCTGCCGGCCTACTATTTGATCGCGCCGGCCGAAGCCAGCGCAAATCTGGCGCGGTACGACGGCGTCCGCTATGGTCCCAGATGCGAGGGGTCCAACGTCGTCGATACGGTCAAACAGACGCGGGCGCTTTTTGGTGCGGAGACGAAGCGCCGGATTATGCTCGGAACGTACGCCCTGAGCGCAGGATACTATGAGGCCTACTATGGACAAGCCCTCAAGGCGCGCACGCTGATCCAGAATGATTTTCTACAGGCCTTTGAATCCGTGGACGTGATCGCTGCGCCCACCTGCCCCACGACGGCGTTCCGGATCGGCGAGCGGACAGCCGATCCACTTAGCATGTATCTCGCCGACGTGCTCACTGTCCCTGTTAATCTGAGCGCGGGCTGTGGTCTCTCATTGCCCTGTGGCTTTGACGACGCGGGTCTGCCGATTGGCATGCAGCTTATCGGCAACACGCTGCAAGAGGCCACCGTTCTAAACGTCGCCTATGCTTATGAGCGGGCGACCGGGTGGAACCGAAAGAGGCCGGTGGAGACGAGATGAAGACAATCATTCTCCTGGGCGGCTATGGCACGCGCATGCGACCCCATACCTGGAGCCGGCCCAAGCCTTTGCTCAAGCTGGCGGGCAACACGGTCCTTGGCCACATTCTGGAGCACATGAGTGAAGTGACCAACGACCAGGTAATCTTTGTCGTCGGGTACAAAGGCGATCAGATAGAGGAGTGGGTGCGTGCGCACTATCCGCAGATGGACAGCCACTTCGTCCTGCAGCAAGAGCCCCTCGGCCAGGCGCATGCCGTCTGGCTTTGTCGCGATTACCTGCAAGACGACGACGAGCTGGTCCTGGCGTTCGGCGATGCCATTATCGACGCCGAGTTTGACGTCTTGCGCCGTGTTATAACCAGCCAAGCCGTGGATTCGGTCTTCATGATCGTGGAGATTGAAGATCCACGAGGGCACGGCGTCGTGGTGCTTGACGAGCTGGGTTACGTGCAACGCTTTATCGAGAAACCTCAAAGCACAGAGCACAAGCTGCTGGTGACAGGTCTGAACTGGTTCCGGCACAGTGCGGAACTTGCTACTGCGGTGGATATGGTAATTCGAGAAAAACGGCAGACGCTCGGCGAGTATTTTATGGCGGACGCTTACAAAGTGATGCTGGAAAAAGGGGCACGCATTCTGACCCTGCCTGTGCTGCGCTGGGTTGACACGGGCCAGCCCCAAAATATGTTGACGGCGAATGCACGATTGCTGGCGGTAGGCTACAGCACACCCGAAGCCATCGAACGCAGCTACGCCGAGGATTTCACCGTATTGCCCCCGGTGTATCTCCATCCATCAGCGCGCGTCGAGGGTTCGGTCATTGGACCATATGTCACGGTAGAAGCTGGCGCGACGATTAGAGGGTCAATCATTCGTAACAGCATCGTGGATCGCGAAGCCGTCGTCGTAAACTGCGTGCTGGATGGCGCATTGATTGGCGAATCATGCCAGATAAGGGGTCGAAGCAGGGCGCTCTTTGTTGGAGACGATTCTGTAGTGAAGGATTAGGCCATGAAGAAATTCATATCGCATCGCGTTGCACAAACAGCGCCCTCAGGCATTCGCAAATTCTTTGACATTGCCGCGACCATGCAAGACGTCATCTCTCTGGGGATCGGTGAACCTGATTTTGTCACGCCTCAGCCGATCCTGGAGGCCGGAATAGATTCATTGAAGCGCGGGGAAACGCAGTACACGTCAAATAGCGGCACGCTAGAGCTGCGGGCGGCGCTGAGCGATCATCTGGACGAGCTTTATGGGGTGCGCTATGGTGCTGAAGACGAGATCCTGGTTACGGTCGGCGTCAGCGAGGCGCTTTACCTGGCGATGACGGCTATCCTAAATGCGGGCGACGAAGTGATCATCCCAGAACCCTGTTTCGTCTCTTATGCGCCGGAAGTCACCTTTGCAGGAGGCGAGCCAGTGATGGTCCCCACTTATGTACATGACGATTTCCAGGTGACGGCGGAGACGATTACAAAGGCTGTCACGACGCGTACCAAGGCAATCCTGCTGGGCTATCCCAATAATCCGACTGGAGCCGTGATGACCCGGCCTGTAATGGAGCAGATTACGGCGCTGGCAGAAGAATACGACCTGCTGCTGATCTCGGACGAGATTTACGATCAGCTCGTATACGGCATCGACCACGTCTGTGTGCCAGGCCTGCCGGGAATGCGCGATCGCACCATTTTGCTGGGTGGCTTCAGTAAAGATTACGCCATGACCGGCTGGCGCATCGGCTATGCCTGTGCGCCGCCGGATCTGCTGGCCGCGATGCGCAAGGTGCACCAGTACACGATCATGTCGGCGCCGACAACCGGCCAGGCAGCGGCTGTCGTGGCCCTCCGGCAAGGCGGCGAGCACGTGGCCAACATGCGCGACGAATATGACCGCCGTCGTCGCCTGATAGTCGATGGTTTCAACACGCTGGGCCTCGACTGTTTCGAGCCACGGGGCGCTTTTTACGCATTTCCGTCGATCGCCCGCAGTGGGATGAGCAGTGATGACTTCGCCATGTGCTTGCTCGACGAAGAAGAAGTCGCCCTGATCCCCGGCGATGCTTTCGGCGCCAGCGGCGCCGGCTTTGTGCGCGCTTCATACGCCACTGCATTCGAGCAAATTGAAGAGGCGCTAAACCGCATCGAACGCTTCATGCGCCGTCACGGATAATCTCAATTCATGAACAGATTTGAAGCGGTTATCGGCCTGGAAGTTCACGCCGAATTGATGACCAATGCAAAGATGTTCTGCGGCTGTCGCGTGGTGGATAGCGTCGAGGCGCCACCAAATTCGGCGGTATGTCCCATTTGCCTGGGCATGCCGGGCATGCTGCCGGCGATCAACCGTCGGGCTGTCGAGTTTGCGTTGCGTGTGGCGCTGGCACTGAATTGCGAAATTCAGGCTGAGAACGTGTTCGCGCGCAAGAACTACTTTTATCCCGATCTGCCGAAGGGCTATCAAATTAGCCAGTACGAGCTGCCTCTGGCGCGCCACGGATGGCTTGAAATCTCGTTGCCCGGTGGCGCGAAACGACGCGTTGGCATACGGCGCGTGCACATCGAAGAAGATACCGGAAAGTTGACGCATCTTGACGGTGAAGGATCTTTAGTAGATTACAATCGTTCCGGGGTTCCGCTGCTCGAGATTGTTTCCGAACCGGAGCTGCATTCGGCTGAAGAAGTTTATGCCTATGCCGTGCGCCTGCGACAGATCCTCCGCTATTTGCAAGTCAACTCCGGTGATCTGGAGAAGGGCGTTTTGCGCGTCGAGCCCAATATCAGCCTGCGTCCGCAGGGAAGCAGCGAGTTTGGCACGCGAACCGAGGTAAAAAACCTGAATAGCTTCCGGGCGCTTGCCGCGGCGACGGAGTACGAACTGCAGCGGCAAGAAGCCATCTTACGACAGGGGGGCGAGGTGGCGCAGGAAACGCGAGGCTGGCATGAGGGGCGCCGCGAGACATTCTCGCAACGGAGCAAGGAGGAAGCGGAGGATTACCGCTATTTTCCTGAGCCAGATTTGCCGCCGTTGTTCGTCGACAAGGCCTGGATCGATCGCGTTCGTCAAGAATTGCCGGAATTACCCGCCGCGAAAGTTGACCGCTACCAGGAGGATCTTGACCTGTCGCACTATGACGCCTCAGTGCTGACCGAGGATAGACCCATCGCCGAATGGTTTGAAGCGGCGGTGAAAGCGGGTGGGGAACCAAAGAGGGTCGCCAACTGGATCATTAATAATCTTTTTGCGCTGATCAACGAGTCGCAACAAGAGATAACCTCGATCCGAGTGACCCCGGAAGGGCTGGTTTCACTTCTAAAGCTGGTAGATGAAGAGACAATCAGCCACAACTCGGCCAAGGATGTGTTGGTAGAAATGTTTAAAACGGGCAAAGCGCCGGACGCGATCGTAGGCGAAAGAGGGCTGGCGCAAATCTCTGATGAACAGGCGCTCGAGCACATCGTCAGTAAGGTTCTGGCGCTCAATGCGCAGCAAGTGCAGGCCTACCTGGAGGGCAAGGAGCAGTTACAGGGCTGGTTCGTCGGCCAGGTGATGCGCGAAACGCGGGGCAAAGCCAATCCTGAGCTTGCCAACGAACTGGTTACGAAGCTTCTGGAACGCCGAAGATAGTCTACTTCCCGCTTGTTTACGACAAAAGGGACCTCTGTTTAGGACTATTTTCACCTGTAAGGGCGGAGCCGGTCACGCTACCATATAACCTGTGACAACTATGCAGGTTGGGACATGAGAATTAGACTGACGAGGACGGTCGTTCGCTATGCCGTTTATGGAGTCCTGTGTGGCGTACTATTCCCGGTTATCGCCACGCTGGTGGATATTTCGTCGCGGGAATTGCCCCTACATCCGTTCAGCGCGCTTTTTGTGCAGGTGACGCAGCCTCTGCACTGGGTCATCGACAGCATACCCATCGTGCTGGGAGTGATGAGCGGGCTAATCGGAGTAAGGGAGCAAAGGCAGGAACAGCTAAACCGTGATCTATCGCAGGCTGTCTCGAGACAGACCGCCGAATTGGCCGACGCCAACGAAGCCCAACGCACACGCGCGACAGAGCTTGAGCTAATCGTGCGCATCGTCCAGCGCGTCTCCGCCATCCTTGATCGGCGCGAACTCGTGACCTCTGTCGTCGATATTATCGGCACAACTCTCGACTATTATCACGTGCATATTTACCTCTACGACGAGGAGCGCCAGTTCCTCGTCATACAAGCCGGCACTGGCGAAGCCGGAGCGAGCATGGCTCTACAAGGGCATCGGATAGCGCGAGGCAAGGGTCTTGTGGGTCGCGCGGCTGAATCGAACCTCCCGGTCGTGGTTCCTGATGTGAATAAGGACGGTGGCTGGTTGCCGAACGCGCTGCTACCTGAAACGCGCGCCGAGGTTGCCGTACCGATCCGGCGTGCGGACAGGGTGCTTGGCGTACTTGACGTTCAACATGACGTCGCCGCGGGTCTTGGCGAAAGTGATGCACGGGTGTTGCAGACAATCGCCGATCAGATCGCCGTCGCACTAGAAAATGCACAGCTCTATGAACAGGTGCAGCGGCGCGTGGACCAGGAAATGTTATTGAATAGCATTACTCAGAAGATCCAGAACACTATCGAGGTTGATGAGGCGCTGCAGGTGGCTGTTCGCGAGTTGGGGCGTGCCCTGGATGGCGCACAAGCAAGCGTGCGTATTGTAGGGCGCAACCAGCCAGGAGGCCCGGCGTGAGCGGCCGACGCCTGCGGGATGCTCTACAGCCGGCGCGTCGCTTGCGCCACATTCGCCGTCCTCGTCGCTCGCTCTGGCGTCGGATCGAACGGCTCACCGAAGGCGCTTCTCGACTGGCAGCAGGCTCGTTTGACCAGCGCGTGCCGGTGGAAGGAGACGACGAAATCGCGCAACTGGCGCAAGCTTTTAACAGTATGGCCGGCCAATTGCAGACTTCTTATCGAAGTCTGGAAGAACGCGTAACGGAACGTACGCGTGCCTTGGAGACGAGCTTGCAAATCAGCCGGCGCCTTTCCACGATTCTCGATCAGGAAACGCTGACGCAAGAAGTGGTAGACGAGGTGCAAAGGGCCTACAACTACTATCACGTTCACATTTATCTGTTTGACCTTGGGCGACAATACCTTTTGATGGTTGGCGGTACCGGCGAAGCGGGACGCGCCATGCTGCTGCGCGGACACCGGCTTAAGGCGGGACAGGGACTGGTGGGTCGCGCAGCGTCACGCAATGAGATCATGCTGGTCCCTGATGTACGTGAGGCGCCTGATTGGCTCCCGAATCCACTACTTCCCGATACCAAGTCCGAGCTTGCCGTGCCAATTACGTTCGACGGGAAAGTACAGGGCGTGCTAGATGTGCAGCATAATGTCGTCGGCGGTCTGGACAGCGGTGATGTAGACTTGCTCCAGACGATAGCGGCGCAGTTGGCGGTGGGCCTGCAAAACGCACAGCTGCTGACACAGGTACAAACACGCGCCGAGCGCGCCGCACGCATCAATACTATCAGCCAGCGTATTCAACACACGACGAGTGTGGAACAGGCCCTGCAGGTGACAGTGCGTGAACTTGGGGGCGCGCTGCCGGTGAGCAGCGCCTATATCGAGCTGGAAGCACAGTCGCAGAGCCGCATTAACGAAACCTGGCAGGCGTTCCTAAACGCAATTGATCGCCCTGAGCGGCTGGTCTATTGTTATGCTGGGGGCATCGTCAGCGC
Organism: Anaerolineae bacterium; assembly: GCA_025929715.1. Lineage (GTDB taxonomy): Bacteria > Chloroflexota > Anaerolineae > Promineifilales > Promineifilaceae > JAAYYY01. The sequence continues at coordinate 21,443 of JAICPS010000003.1, forward strand.
CGAGCCCAAATTAAATGTGATCGACGCTGTAGGCGAGAACTCGCTCAATGCGTCGTTAGAAGTTAAGAACGAACTCATCGGCCATGTCCGTCTGAATCCTCAGCCTCAACAGCACTGGACGCCTCAGGATCTGGAACTCCTGGAAGCGGTCGCTGCGGTAGTGGCGCAACAGGTGGAGAACCTGCGCCTGCTGGCTGAAGCCGAGCATTACCGCGAAGAAGCGGAGAAGGCGTTGCGCCGCTTCACACGTGAGCAATGGGAGGAGCCGGACGCCGGACCCGGGGGCTATCTTTATGACGGACGGTTGGTCACTCCTCTATTGATCGACGATGGTGTGCATGACATTGCACGACCCCTCCTCGTCCGTGGCGAGCGCGTCGGCGAATTGATGGTCGACGTTGAGGGTCTTTCACCGGCTAACGAAGCGGCAGAACTGGTGTCGGCAGTCGCCGCGCGCCTAAGCGCTCACGTCGAAAATCTACGTTTATCCCGACAAACAGAGATTGCGTTGGCCGACGTGCAGCGTCGTAGCGACGAACTGGCCCACCTGAATCGCGTCGTAACGCGTATTGCGGCGACGTTGGATTTGCGCAACAGCCTGCAAATTGTTGTCGAAGAACTGGTGGCTGTCACGGCGGCCGATCAGGCGCGTATCGGGCTGCTCAATGGAGAGCGCTCGGCATTGAAGATCGTTTCCGAACAATTCGACGAAAGCCGGTCGCCGAGCGCCCTGGGTCTTGAGATTCCGGTCGAAGGTAATGCCTTGACCCAGGAAGTGCTCTCTACGGCAAGACCGGTGGTGATTCGGGATGCGCAAAATCATCCGCTGACAGCGCCAATTCGAGGAATGCTGTACGAGCAGGGAATTCAGACGATGATCGTGCTGCCGATTATGGCCGGCAACGAAATCATTGGCACAGTTGGCGCCGACATTTTGAGTATGGACGTCGACTTCGGCGCCGAAGATCTGCGGCTGGCAGAGATGGTCGTCTTCCAGGCAGCGACCGCTATTCAGAATGCGCGTTTGTTCGAGCAGGTCCAGACCACCCTTGCCGAAACGCGCGCTCTTTATCGGGCTAGCGCCGAGCTAAATCGGGCTCGCAGCTACGATGATCTGTTAGACGTTCTGCGCCTGCATTCGGTAGCGGGCGAAGACAGCAATATGCTCAGCCTGACGTTGTTTGACGTTCCGTGGACAGATTCTACAACGCCTGAATGGATAAACGTTTTGGCCCACTGGTCGCCGCACCCGGTGCAAAATCCTACAGTTCGTTTCAGCCTGCAGGATTATCCGGCGCTGAAGATCATGGAACGCGATCGCCAGGCCATGATTGAGGATGTGGCGACCGATTCGCGGTTGGATTCGCGATCGCGGTGCGCCTTGTTAAATGCGTTTAGGGCGCGAGCGGTGTTGGCGATGCCTCTGGTCGCGGGCGGTCAGTGGATCGGTCATGTAAACGTCATGTATCCTGAGCCCCGAAATTTCAGCGAATCGGAACTACAGCAGCTTCGTAATCTTGTTGGACAGGCCGCCGTTGCCGTGCAAAGCATTAACCTGCTCAAGGAGACGCAGGCCCGAGCGCAGAGGGAGCGCGTTCTGCGCGAAATTACGGCGCGTGTGCGTAGTGTAACGGATATAGACGTCATCATGAAGACCGCGGTTCGCGAAGTAAGCCGCGCCCTGGAGCGTGACGCGTTCGTCATGCTGGGCGAAGCGTCAAGCAATGGCGAAAACGAAACAGAGCAAGCGGGCTAACATGAGATCCGAGCACCGCCTCTACCTGGCCTGGCGCGAGCACCGCCTGATTGACGCCATTAACCACGTGATTTTTGAAATGGACGAAGGGGGGCAATGGACCTTCCTTAATCCGGCCTGGACACAGCTCAGTGGTTATTCCGTCGCCGATAGTCTCGGTTCCGAGTTCCACACATTTTTCCACGCCGACGATCGCGGAGCAGCAGATGGGCTTTTGCAGCGCGTGCAGGCGGGCGAGGCTGCACAAGCCTTTGTGCGTCTACAAACACGTGATGCGGGCGCGCGATGGGTCAGCATTGAAGCGCGGTTGGCGCCTGACGAACATGGTGGACTTCCTGTGGTCGTGGGCACGCTGTCAGACGCCGGCGCATTAAAAGAGGTTGAGGCCCGTTTACAGGCCATGGCCATCGAAAGTATGCAATTGCGACAGGAAATGGAAGAGCGCATGGCTGAGCTTGACAACCTGCAACGGCTGATGCGTCGGGAAGCATGGCTGCATATGCAGGCCACTCATGATGGGGGTGTTCGCGGTTACCGCTACGACCGGCGCCTCATGCAACCGGTAGACACCGTCGAAAGCAACCTTTCAACGCTTTCTGCAAACGAGCACGAAGCGGCACAGCGGCTGAAAAAGAACCTCACCAGCGCACTACAAGTCCGTGGTCAGAATTTTGGTGTACTAGGCGTAGAAGACGATCCAGCTAATCCGGTGACGCCTGCCGAGCGTGAACTTCTGGATGCAATATCGCTGCAGGTCGCCGAAGCCATGGAAAATGCCCGGCTTCTGGAACAGACGCAAAAGCGCGCCGTAGAGTTGGAGACTGTGGCCCGTGTGAGCACGGCAACGTCGACGATCCTGGAGAAAGATAAGTTGTTGCAGGGCGTGGTCGAGCTGACCCGCCGTAGCTTCAACCTTTATCACGCGCATATTTACCTGCTGAACCCGGAGAACAATGAGCTTATACTGGCTGCCGGCTCTGGTGAAGCAGGCAGGCAGATGGTTGAGGATGGCTGGCGCATCAATCTGCACCATCCGCGTTCGGTGGTGGGCAACGCGGCAAGAACCCGCAAGGGTATCATCGTCAACGATGTGCGCAAAGAAACGGGCTTCCTGGCCAATCCATTGCTGCCGGCAACACGTTCAGAGCTTGCGGTCCCGATGATTTCTGGTAACCGGCTGCTTGGCGTGCTGGACGTGCAGTCGGACGCTCCTAATTATTTCACGCAGGATGACGTGCGCATTCAATCGGCGCTTGCAGGGCAGGTGGCTACCGCTTTGCAAAATGCCACGTTGTATCAGGAGCAGATCGAGACCGCCGAGAAATTGCGTGAGTTCGATCGTCTTAAGTCAGAATTTTTAGCCAGCATGAGCCATGAACTGCGCACGCCGCTAAACTCGATCATCGGTTTCGCCGACGTACTCCTGGAGGGTATTGATGGTGAGCTTAATGAGCGCATGGAAGAAGACGTGCAGCTTATTCGCAACAGCGGCCAACATTTACGCGAGCTAATTGGCGATATCCTGGACATGTCTAAGATTGAAGCAGGCATGATGGACTTGCGCTACGAATCGATTGACGTAACCGCGTTGCGCCACGAGATTGAAGGGTTTGCGCGTACGCAATTGATGACCTATGAGAAAGAGCTAGAATTCAATCTGCACATCGGGAAAGGGGTAGGCCTCGTCGAGGCGGACCTCACCCGCTTCAAGCAGGTGCTCTTTAATCTGGTAAGCAACGCGATCAAATTTACGGCACAGGGAGGCGTTACGCTTTCTATGAACAACGAAGCGGGTATGCTGGTCGTGCGCGTTGACGACACCGGCATCGGCATCAAAGAGGAAAATATTCCGATTGTTTTCGAGCAGTTCAGACAGGTGGATGGCAGCCTGACCCGCACAGCCGGTGGTACCGGCCTGGGACTGCCCATCAGCAAGAGCCTGGTTGAGCTACACGGCGGTGAGATCTGGGTAGAAAGTGAAGTGGGCGAAGGAACGTCTTTCTATTTTTCACTCCCGCTGGAACGACCACGACCGCGACGCACACAGACGGCGGTCAATATTACGGCAACTGAGGGGAATTTGGGATAATGCGGGAGACCGGAGCACGAGTAGGGGATGGCTGTTCGCCGGTGCGGCGCGAACGGCTGTAAGGGACGAAACATATATGCATAAGACGGTACTTTGCATTGAAGATAACAAGACACATATGCTGCTCGTCTCGCGCATCGTCGAGGCCGAAGGCTATGAGTTGGTTCGGGCTGAAGACGGCCCTTCTGCTCTGAAGCTGCTTGAAGCGATTGTACCAGACATTGTCCTGCTCGACGTAAACATCCCTGGGATACACGGGCTGGATCTGGCGAGGATGATCAAGGACGACGAGCGGCTGGCAGATATTCCCTTAATTGCTACAACTGCAAACGTGCTGGTAGGCGACAGGGAGCGCTGCCTGGAGGCGGGGTGCGACGAGTATCTTCCTAAGCCGCTGGATATACGCCGGTTAAGGCAAGTTATGCGCGATTATGTCAACGGGAGAGTCAGCCCTTTGTAGCAAGGTACTCGCTGCCAATCAAAACAAATGGATCTCCCTGTACGTGGGTCAAAAAGACGATAGCGTGCTGGTCACCGTCCAGATCCAAGCGGCGCTGCAACGCTTCTGGTGATAGCGGCGAACCGCGCTTTTTAACCGTAACGCGGCCAACCCCCATCTCCCGCAACCGTGCCCGCAGCTTTTTTAGATGAAAAGGCATCGACTCCTCGAGCACGAAGCAGCGAGCGAAAGGCGTGGCTACGGCAGTTTCAGACGTCAGGAATGCGATATCCTCGTCGATCTTAGTGGCCCCTAACTGTTGCGCCAGTGACTCGACCAGATGTGCGCGGATCACGGCGCCATCAGGTTCATACATGTACCGGCCGGGCCGTGTGGTGACGATCGCCGTCCCGCTAAAGTCGAGATCGCTTAACGTATCGCCGCCGGGGAGCAGCGTCGCCCGCCGCTGACTGCCATCGTGCAGATCTCCGAACCATAGCAGCCCCTCCTTCACTTCCCCATGTAGGGAGACAAACTCCAGACTGGCGCCCTCTGGAATCAGTTCATAATCGATTCCTGGGCTGACCTTGACGGCGCCATGCGGGACGCGAGACAGCCAGCGAGAAAGGAGCGGCGTTATGGGTGGTTCGTACTGGTCAGGCGCATAAATACGCTTGCCGTGCACGTCTCGCCTTCCAGGATCGGCAAAGAACGCATCGACGCTGAGCGCAGGAAATTCTGTGAGATCGGCAAGTAAAGGTTGAAAACGCTGCGCCCCCCCATGAACGCGCACGTTTTCGCGCGCCATCGCCAGCCGGTGCAGCTTCCGATCGATGCCCACCACGAAGTGGCGCTCCGCCAGAGCCAGGGCGTCGCCGCCGATACCACATCCCAGGTCCGCAATAGACTTAAATCCGGCGTTACTGAAACGACCGGCACGGTACTGGCTCACAGGTTCCGACGAAGCCTGCTCCAGTCCGGCGCGCGTAAAATACATCTCCGCTGCGCGACGAAACTTCGACGCGGCGCGCTGTCTCAGCAGCGCCGTCTCCAAAACGGCGTGCGTCTTTTCCTGATCCAGTTCCTGGCGCAGCCGGACAGCAAGCGCCAGATGACTGCTTTCCGTGATCGGCTCGTCGCCCAACAGTCGAAGGTATCGTCGACCGGTCTCGCTCAGAAGGAAGTGAAACGAATCCAGCTCCGCGCTCAAGCTACGTGGGTTTTTGGCGCCGGCTAAAGAACCAGATTAGGAACAGGACCGCCGCGGTCAACAAAGCTATTCCGGCGATCTGACGTTCGCGGTCGACCAGCTCGGTGTCCGGCGCGGTTTTGGCTACCCACTCGAAAGTCTCCAGCATCCCGGCCTGCAAAGGACGCGGATGCCAGCCTAACTCGGTGCGCGCTTTGTCGGCCCGCGCGGCGTATGTTACACCGGTGCTTTCGAGCGCTTCGCGGCTGACATAAGCGGGTAAGGGAACGACGGCGCTTAGCGCACCGGCGAGCGGCGCTAATGCATGCAAGAAGCGGGCGGGGATGCGTATCGGCGGGGCGCCTTTTCCGGTCAGGTAGGACCAAAAATCAAACATCTCGCCAAATGGCACGGCTGGTCCTGCAAGAATGTAGCTTTCCCCAATTCTCCCCTTCTCGGCAGCGAGAATGATCCCTTCGGCGATGTCTTCTACATGGGCGAAAGTTAGCGTGGTCTCGGGTCCCGGCAATAAGGGACTGCCCTGATAAAACATCGACATCAGGTCGCCCACAACGCTGTGGTCGCCGGGCCCATAGGCGGCGCCGGGCATGACAATGATAATTGGCGCGCCCTGCTCGATGAGCGGCTCGGCCACTTTGTAGTGAGCCAGCCACTTAGTACGGTCGTATTCCGTCAGAAATGGACCGCTGCTGCGATAATTTTCATCCACCAGCTGGCCTTTCGTGTCGCCAAAGACGGCGACGGAGCTGGCATAAACAATCTTTGGCACATCCAACTCTTGAGCAAGACTTAACACCTTGCGCGTTCCGCCCACGTTGATCGCTTCGGCCTTCATCCAGTCCGGCGAACCGACCTTATACCATCCCGCGATATGAAAGACGACGTCGGCGTCCCGCATCCCCTCGCGCATCGATTCTTTATCTGTAACATCTCCACGAGCGATTACAGCGCCCATGGCGCGCAATGTTTCGGCGCTGCTTTCTGTACGCGCCAGGGCGACCACTTTATATCCGCGCCGGATCAGGGCGCGCACCAGGTGGCCGCCGACGAAGCCACTACCACCGGTTACAAATGCTCTCATGCGTGCTTCCTCTTGGCTCTTTTTCGGGCTATGCTGCTACCTGACGCCTGATCTGTCTGACCATTACGCGCTACATTATACCTGAGTCGCTTTGCCCTGACACACCGCGGCTGGGAAAACAACGGCATACATGTCTACTACAAAGCAGATGAGCGCCGTACGATTTGACGCCATTTCTACGGGGGACTTATAATCGCTCCATTGTCTGTGACGCAGTGCGGCAGAGGAGTAGACAATGCGGCTGATCAAGCGTTATCCAAATCGAAAGTTGTATGACATGGAAGACAAAAAGTACGTGACCCTGAATGACATTTCGCGGTTGATTCGCGAGGGATATGAAGTTCAGGTCATAGGCCATCCAAGTGGCGACGATCTCACTGCGGTCACCCTCACGCAAATAATCTTCGAGCAGGAGAAGAGCCAGGCAGGATTCTTGCCCAGATCCGTACTTACCGGGCTGGTTCGGGCCGGTGGAGAGCGGCTGAGCACACTACGGCGCGCGCTGGCGTCACCGTTGGAATTACTGCATCACGTCGACGAAGAAATCGACCAACGCGTGCGCGTGCTTATCCGCCGTGGTGAGCTTGAAGAAGCGGAGGGTATGCGGCTGAGAGAAAAGTTACTGGCAATTGGCGGCTTTCGTAATGAGACATCGCCGTCCGAGTTGCGAGAGCACGATGCGGATCTTTGAGCAATGCAATTCTCTGATGTCGTAATGATTGGCGCTCCTCGCGAGCGTGTATGGACGGTGCTTGTCGATCCTCACGCAATTGGCTTTTGTGTGCCGGGCCTCGCCGACGTCGAAATATACGACGACGTGTCGTTTGGGGGTCAGGCAACTCTCCAGATGGGCTCGACGGCGCTGTCGTTTCCAACTCGTGTTACCTGGATCGAGCAAAATGCTCCGGAGGGAGGCTGCCTGCTGGCTTCAGCAGTTATTGCCGGGTTTGAGATCGAAGGACGCGGTAATATCGTGCTGGCAGAGGGCGAGGCAGGAGAGACAACGCTGGCCTGGGATGCGACAATGGCTATGCCTGCGAAACTTTCGGGGAATCCAATCATGGTGCAGATGGTGCGCATGTTCGCCACGCGCTTTATCCAGGGCTTCTTTCAGTGCGTCCAGGCGCGGCTTGAGTCTGTTTGACATCGCCTGCCCATTTTGTTAAAATTCGGTTTCGTCATTGGCCCCATTCGTCTAGTGGCCCAGGACGCGGCCCTCTCAAGGCCGAAACAGGGGTTCGAGTCCCCTATGGGGCATAAAACAGTTAGGAGGCTTCGCGTGCGGCACAGCGAAGCCTCTTTTTTTTCGGCCCAGGATAATGCACGAACGGATACAAAAGCCCTCATCGCACATGCCGATTGATCGCACCCGCTACCGGCGGATTACGCGTTTTTTCGCCGGAGTGATCATGCACCTGGCTTGGTGGGATATCTTATTACGTCGGCTGGCGGCGCAACGTGTTCTGGCTTCTCGCCCTGGACGCTGGCGTAAGCTCTCACGTCGTTTCCGCGAGCTCGCAGTGGAAATGGGCGGTGTTTTGATCAAGCTGGGGCAGTTCCTGAGCACGCGTGTGGACGTCTTGCCGCCGGAGATCACCGACGAACTTAAGGGATTGCAGGATGAAGTACCCGCGGTTGATTTTGAGGACGTCCGGCAGGTGCTGCACGAAGAGATCGGCGATTTCAGAGAATGTTTCGAGACAATCGAGGAAGCGCCGTTGGCAGCGGCATCCCTGGGGCAGGTTCACCGCGCCTGGTTGCATCCGCAGGTGGGTGATCAGGCGCAGAACGGCCGCGCCGTCGTCGTCAAGGTCCAGCGCCCGGGAATTGTGAAGCTTGTGCAGACGGACCTGGCGGCCTTACGAGCGGTGGCGCGCTGGATGATGCGCTATAAGCCCATTCGCCGTCGCGCAAACATGCCCGCTCTGCTCGAAGAATTCGCCAACACCCTATGGGAGGAGCTGGACTATGATCAGGAAGCTCAGAATGCGGAGCGTTTTGCGGAGATGTTTGCCGCAGACGAGGGCGTCTACATTCCTTTCGTTTTTCGCCGCCATTCGACTGCTCGGGTCCTGGTGCTAGAAAACGTCGAAGCGATAAAGATCGTCGATCTCGACGCGCTGGACGCCGCGCAGATCAGCCGCAGCGAGGTGGCCGACCGCCTCCTGGACACCTATTTTCGTCAGATTTTTCGCGAAGGATTCTTCCACGCCGACCCGCATCCCGGAAACCTTTTTATCCAGCCACGAGATGACGCGCCGTGGACGCCCCAAAACGGGTCGCGCCCGTTCCGCCTAATCTTTGTAGACTTCGGAATGGTCGGCCGTATCGAGTCGCTGATGGGCGAGAACCTGACCAAGATTCTGGTGAGTGTCACGCAGAGAGATGCGCGCGCGCTCACCGAGGCCTACCGCGATTTGGGGTTTTTTCTACCTGGCGCTGACCTCGAACGAATTACCGAAGTACAGGCGCAGTTGCTGGACGAACTTTGGGGCCGGAATCTGTTGGAATTAGCGCGGCCCGATCCACGTGAAGTTCAGCAGCTCACCAGAGAGTTCAGAGACCTTCTCTTTGATTTTCCCTTCCAGGCGCCGCAAGATTTCGTCTATCTCGGCAGGACGCTAGGTATTCTCTCTGGTCTGGCCTCATTCCTCAATCCGCAAATTAATCCCTGGTACCAGGTCGAGAAGTATGGGCGAGCGCTCATCCGCTCGAAAGAGGTGAGACAGGCAGGCTGGGAGAGCGTGTTGCAGAGTCTGAAGCCTCTGGTTACCCTTCCAGCCCAGCTCCAGCGTGTTCTTGCGGCTGCGGAGGAGGGTCGCTTGCGCATTGAGGCTGTGCCGGATCGCAAGACAGTGCGCCAGCTACAGCGCATGGAACGCAGCATCAGGCAGTTACAGGTCGCGATACTGGCGGCAGCGGGTGCGATTGCCGGGACGCTGCTTTATCTGGCACGCAAGTGGAGCGACGATTGAGTGGCGTAAGCTTCCAGCTTGCAAGCCCGCGCAAGCAAGATGCTTATGCTAGGTTATTGAGCGCTACGGCGCCTCGGCGTGCGCCAGCTTGCAACCAATCCGCGCGTGGCTTGTCATTGTCAATCCTAGCCAACCAACCGTGCGCGGAGGATACGATCAAGCCGGAAAGTACGTTGCGCCTGCCGCATGTGGCAGAAAGCGATGACGTAGACCATTCCATCCTGTTCGCTGGCATAGAGCGGGCTGATCACCCGATCGGTTTCACCGCTACTTGTTTGATAGCGAATTTCTAGGGAGCAACGTCGCGAAAGCGCCTCGGCGAGTGGGAGCGGCAGAGACGGTGGCTGCCGCCAGGGAACATATATAGCGCCGCCCTGTGCGTGCAGCACATCGCCAACTGTATGCAAATGCAACTTTTCCATCTGTTGCGCCATGCGCCTGAGAATGCCGATGGTCGTGTGTGCGTCGTTGAGCGCGCGATGTGAGCGGCCGGTGGGCACGCCCAGGCGGCGTGCGACATTTCCGAGGCTGTTTCGATCGAAGTAAAACAGGCGGCGTGCCAGTTGTAATGTGCAGATCCAGGCATTGGAAATGGTCAGGGTAGGGGCGGTGGTTGACGGCGGGGGCAGGAGAGCATATTCCATGCCCAGGAAGGCCGCGTCAAAGCGGGCGTTGTGCGCGACCAGCACCGCGCCGTCCAAAACCTCCCATAGGCGCTGCGCAATGCTGGAGAACGGCGGCGCGTCGACAAGATCTTCATCGTAGATCCCATTGACGCGCGAGGCGCCGGCATCCATGGGACGGCCGGGATTGACGATCTCGTTGAAGGTGGCCAGCTCATGCCATCCTTCCAGGCGCACGGCGGCGACTTCCACAACACGATGGCCGAGCGCGGGCGACAAACCGGTCGTTTCGGTATCCAGCACGACCAGCGGCGCCTGCGATAGATCCCGTTCCAGTAGACCCTCCATGGCGGCATTGTATCAGAAACAGGAGATCTGAGTTAAGGGCGGAAGGTACTGCCTTAGCACCGCGCCTGTTCGAGCCACTCGCAAACGCTGGCGGTAGATACGTTGGCCCCGCACAGAACGACGGCGACGCGTTCGCCGGGCGTCACAGCTATTTTGCCATTCACAAGCGCCGCCAGGCAGCAGGCGGTCGCCGGCTCGGCCAGTAGTTTCTCTTTCACGAGCAATTCGGCGACCGCTCCCGTCGCTTCGGCGTCTGTAACCGTGACGACGTCGTCCGCATACCGCTGCACAATCTGGAAAGGAATTTCGCCCGGCCGGCGCGCGCCCAGACTCTCCACAAGGGAGGTGATGGCGGGCAACTCCACGACCTCGCCCGCCTGCAGGCTCTGGTACATGCTGTCCGCTCCCATTGTTTCCACGCCAATCACGCGTGTGGCCGGTCGCAACTGTTTGACGGTTGAAATCACCCCGGCTATGAGCCCGCCGCCGCCAATGGACACGACGACGAGATCCACTTCGCGGAGCTGCTCCTCCAGCTCCATGATCATCGTGCCGGCGCCGGCCATCATATGGCGGTTGTCGAAAGGATGAACGTAAGTGCGCCCCGTCTGCGCCGCGACCTCCAGCGCCAGCCGGTTGGCGTCATCCCAGGCATCGCCGTGGAGCATGACCTCGGCACTCAGCGCGCGAATGGCTTCAATCTTGATTTGGGGCGTCCGTTTGGGCAGATAGATAGTCGCCGATACGCCCAGCAGGCGCGCAATATACGAGAGCGCCAGCCCGTGGTTTCCTCCCGAGGCAGTGATCATGCCGCGAGCCAGCTCGTCGTCCGTCAGACTCAGAGCCGCGTTGCACGCCCCACGCACCTTAAATGAATGCGTGGGCAGCAGAGTCTCTAGTTTGAGATATATTTTAGCTCCGGTCAGCTCACTGTAATGCGCTGAGCGATGCACCGGCGTCGGTGCCAGGTATTCGCCGATGCGCTCACGGGCTGCAATGATTTCGGGTAGGGGAATAAGCACGGTTGATTCCTTTGTTTGCGTATAATTTATGGCGTTGATTATAGCACTGTAGCAGAACACAAATACGCTTCAAGAAATGGCATAATTCTTTTTGCTACTCTCGCATTTTATGCTATAATGTCTTTGCCAAAATTCTGCAGGAGCTGTGAAAAGTGGGCGACCCCCACTTTTTTGTTTTCCTGAAGGTTACTTGATTACTTTTGTAGAGGTGTAGGTTTAGAGCGGATGAGAAGCGAATTTATCTTAGCGTTTAACGAAATCTGCGAGGAACGTGGTCTGGCGAAGGACGTCGTCTTTGAGGCTTTGGAGACGGCCCTGGCCTCCGCTTACCGGCGCAATGTCAACGTTAGCAATACCCAGGAAATTCGGGTGGAAATTGACCAGCGTACCGGTGAACCGACGATCTACGCGGAGAAAGAGGTCGTGGATTCGATCATCGACAATCGAACCGAGGTGCTGCTTGAAGAAGCGCAGCGGCAAGGATTTACCGACGCACAAATGGGTGACACGGTGATGGTCGTGAGCACACCACGAAACTTTGGGCGTATCGCGGCGCAAACGGCCAAACAGGTCATTTTGCAGCGCGTGCGCGAAGCCGAGCGCGAGCAGCTCTATGAAGAGTTCCTGGACCGCGAAGGCGAAATTGTCAATGGCACGGTGCAGAGCGTCGGCGGACAGCATATCACGATTGGTCTGGGACGGACCGAGGCCATCATGCCCCGCAGCCAGCAAGTGCGCAGCGAGCGGTACCGCCCGCACGACAAAATCCGCGTTTATCTTCTCGAAGTACGGCGCACAAACCGGGGTCCCCAAATCGTGGTCAGCCGCAATCATCGCAACCTGCTACGCCGACTCTTAGAGCTTGAAGTGCCCGAAATATATAATGGGCAGGTTGATGTTAAGAGCATCGCCCGTGAAGCTGGCGCCCGGTCCAAGGTCGCCGTCGTCGCGCTGCAAGAAGGCGTGGATCCCGTCGGCGCGTGTGTTGGCATGCGCGGCGTGCGCATTCAAAGTATCGTGCGCGAGCTGAATGACGAAAAGATCGACGTGATCGAGTGGGATCCTGATCCCAAGACGTTCATTGCCAAGGCCCTGAGCCCGGCGCGTGTCTCGCAGGTGCATCTGGACGACCATCCTGACGAGGGCAAGACGGCGATCGTCATTGTTCCTGACGACCAGTTGTCTTTGGCGATTGGTCGCGAGGGGCAAAATGCGCGCCTGGCAGCCAAACTGACCGGCTGGCGCATCGACATTAAGAGCCTGACGGAATCGGCTGTAGAGTCCCTGAGTAATCTGGACCATCCTGCCGCCGATCGCCGCGTCACCGCTGACAAGGATCTGGTGGAAAAGGCACAGCATATTTTGGCCAAGAAAGAGGCCGAGCGTCCCATTACGGCCGAAGATTACCTGGTTCTGGATCGTTTCGTGGCCGGCGTCGAGGGACGTGTAATCGACCAGCGCGCCGCGGATTACGAAGCAGTACGGAAAGAACGCGCCGCCGCGCGTAAGCTGATTCCGGATATAGCCTGGGATCTGGAGCTGGAAGAACTCGACTTACCGTTGAGCGTGCACAATCTTTTACTGGATCAGGGACTCACTTCGGTTGGCGACGTACTTTACCGGCTGGAACTGGGTGACGAGGCGTTGCTGCGCATTGACGGCATCGACGACGAAGCGCTCGAAACCATCCACAGGCGAGTCGCCGAGACCGAAGAACTCTGGCTTGAAGCCGAAGAAGCGTTGGAAGCGATTCCAGCCGAAGAGGTTGCGGCTGAGGCGGAAGTCGAGGGCGTCGCCGGCGGCGAGGAAGATGCCGCCGTTGAAGAAATCGACGAAGAAGTTGTGGTAGAAGAAGAGCCGGTACTCGAAGCCGAGGCAGTGGAAGAAGCTGGCGACATGGCAGCGGCCGAAGTTGCCGAAGCAGAAGTTGCCGAAGAAGAAGTTCACGAAGAGGAAATTCCGGCTATCGACGATCTTTCCACTTCACTGGTTGAGCCCAGACAACCGGAAAAGGATGAACGTAAGAAGAAGGGCAAGGTCGTCGTGGTCTCGCGTACCCCTGGGGGTCGCGGTGAAGAAGAAGGCGAAGAGGACGAAACGGCCGATCAGCGCAAGGGCCGCCGTCTGGTCTTTGACGAAGAAGCCGGCCGCGTGGTCACCAAGCGCAAGCGCAAAGGTGGACGGCGCCGGCCGGAATGGGAAGAATTCGAGGATATGGACATCGATGAACTCCTCGAAGACTAAATAAAAAGTTTGGCGCGCAGAGACGCCGTTACGGCGTCTCTGCCAATGCTTTATACGAGTATGTGATGGCTTCCCGACAGCAGCGCCGCCGATACGTTCCCCAACGAACCTGTGTTGTCTGTCGCCAGAAGACCGACAAACGCAGGTTAACGCGGATCGTGAGCACATCGGAAGGACGTGTGGTCGTAGATAGCAGCGGCAAACTAGCGGGCCGTGGCGCCTATTTGTGTGAGAAGGTCTCCTGTTGGGAAGAAGCGTTGCGTGGAAGCGCGTTGAAGAGAGCTTTGAAGTCGGACGTTAGCCGGGAAGATCTGGCGCGACTTGCCGGGCGCCGGCCGGCAACGGAGAATGAGAACGCCGTGTAAACGACAACGGTAGGTTCTCCGAGGCGCCGTTCGCCGTGACTGCCGGCGGTCTGTTGTAATTCGGCGGGCGCCTGAATCCGATTTTGAGCCGGTGAGACGTGCCCGACACGGAGATGACAGAATATTGTTTTCTCCGTGTCTGTGTCTGTAAGGCTGGCTACACGGTTGCGCGGTTGCGCTAGAAAGTTATAGATAGAGGAAGAGCGGAAATGACTGAACCACAAACGAAAAACCGAATCGAGATCCCCGATTTTATTACCGTACGCGAACTGGCGACGCGCATGGACGTCAGCCCCATCAACGTCATCAAGGAGCTGATGTCGAGTGGCATTATGGCCAACATCAATCAGCAGATTGATTTTGACACGGCTGCCATCGTCGCCGAAGAGTTTGGCTATGAGGCCGTCCAACCCGAGGTGGAGGTCGTTGAGGAGGAGGTCGGTGAACGGCCTGCCTGGCGCCTGATTCTGGCCGAAGAAGAAGCTGAGGATCTAGAGCCACGTCCTCCCGTCATTACCATGTTGGGTCACGTGGACCATGGCAAGACGTCGCTGCTAGATCTAATCCGTAAAACGAACGTACAGGAAGGTGAGGCCGGTGGTATCACCCAGCATATAGGCGCCTACCAGGCCACGCATGACGACAGCCTGATTACATTTCTCGATACGCCGGGTCACGAAGCGTTTACCGCGATGCGCGCCCGCGGCGCTCAGGCCACCGATATTGCCATTCTCGTCGTGGCGGCCGACGATGGCGTGATGCCACAGACGAAAGAAGCTATCGACCACGCGCGTGCCGCGCATGTACCAATTATTGTGGCGCTTAACAAGATCGATCTGCCCAACGCCAATCCGGCAGTTGTCAAGCAGCAACTGGCCGAACAGGATCTGGTACCCGATGAATGGGATGGCGATACGATGGTCATCGAAGTCTCGGCCAAGGAGCAGTGGGGTATCGACGACCTGCTGGAAGCGATTCTACTTGTGGCCGAAGACATCAAGCCGCAGGCCAATCCCGATGCGGATGCTACAGGTACCGTGCTTGAAGCACGTATAGTGCGCGGGCGCGGCGTGACGGCCACCGTGCTGGTTCAAAACGGGACGCTTCGCGTTGGCGACACGTTGCTGGTCGGCGACCATTACGGGCGAATCCGCTCTATGTTTGATTTTACGGGCAGTCGAACGACGGAAGCGCGCCCCGCGACGCCTGTCTCGGTGTCTGGCCTGGATGGAATGCCCAAGGCCGGGGAGCAATTTGAGGTAGTAGACAGTGAGAAGACCGCGCGCAAGCTCATTGCAGAGCGCCAACAAGCAGAAGTCATAGAGATTCGTGAGCGCAAAGGCGTCAGCCTGGACGAATTTTTCTCTTTGTTGCAAGAAGGCGAAGCCAAGACGCTGAACCTGGTAATCAAGGCCGACGTGCAGGGTTCACTTGAACCAATCATTAGCTCTCTGGAAAAGCTGGGCCGCGACAATGAGGAGGTCGAGCTGGAAATACTGCATGCGAGTACGGGCAACGTCAGTGAGAACGATATCATGCTCGCCGCTGCGTCGGATGCCGTCGTACTGACCTTCAATGTCAGCATTGACCCTGCGGCGCGTGTGGCCGCCAGTAGCGAAGGCGTGCAGGTTAAGTCGTACAACATCATCTACAAACTCATCGAAGACATCGAAAAAGCGATGCGCGGCATGCTCGAGCCTGA
>JAICPS010000057.1 GCA_025929715.1 Anaerolineae bacterium
ATCATTTCGCGGCCGTTATCAGGAGATTTCGCTGACCATACAGAATGCCGCGCGGCTCTTGTTGGAATTTGACGCCGGCGCGATGCTGCCGGCAGTGGGGGAGAAGGTGGTGGTGGGGTTGAACCCGGGCGCCCTTATTTTGATGTGTGACGTGTAGGTGGTAGCGTGTGGGCTGCGTGTTAGAGTGATGTAAATACGTGAGGAAGCAGGTTGCTTTGCGATCCGCGGCAAGCGTATAATCGATACATTGTGCTGATTTAATGCTGCTGTCGACACTGGGATGAAATTTAATGTCAATCTTGTGGATGGTGGGGGCGTTTGCCCTCGTATTGACGCCGATCATATTTGTTCACGAACTGGGTCATTTCGTAGCTGCCCGTTTTTTTGGAATCCGTGTTGAAGAATTTGGTATCGGGTTTCCTCCCCGCGCCGTAAAACTTTTCGAACGCAACGGGACAACGTATTCGCTGAACTGGATTCCATTAGGCGGATTTGTACGACCGGCAGGTGAAGACGACCCTTCGGTGCCGGATGGACTGGCGGCAGCGCCGAAAACTGCCCGCTTCGTGACGCTCGCCGCGGGGGCGACGGCTAATTTCCTGCTGGCCCTAATCGTCTTTTGGTTTGCCTTTATGGTTGGCCCCTCGGCAGTTGCGGTCGAGAACGTGCAGCCTGATTCACCGGCAATGGCGGCCGGGCTTCAAAGCGGCGACTTGATACTGGAAATCGACGGCCGACTTGTGGAGAACAGCGGTATTCTGGTCACCGAGGTGACGGAAAACGCGGGCGAAAACGTCGAGCTGTTGATCCAACGCGGTGATGAACTGTTATCTGTCAACCTTGTACCGCGGCGTCCCGGCGAGTACGACGCGGCAACCGACGGGCCCATTGGCATTGGTCTGGGTTTCGGGCGAAGCGACCACCTGGCGCGTGGACCGGTTGAAGCAATCGTAGCGTCCGCTCGCTCCATTGGCGAAATCATTTACCTCACGGTCAGTGCGCCAATCATGCTGCTAGAGGGTGAGATTACGGCCGAACAGGCGCGTCCGGTTGGGCCGGTGGGCATTAGCCAGATAGCAGGCCAGACGGCGCAATATACGGCAACAACCGGTGATTGGTTCCAGCTCCTGCGCATTACGGCGTTCATTAGTGTCGCGCTTGGATTTACTAATTTGCTTCCAATTCCAGCGCTGGATGGCGGACGAATCCTGTTTGTATTGGTGGAAGCGGTGCGGGGCCGGCGCATCGAGCCTGAACGCGAAGGGCTTGTACATCTGGTCGGCATGCTATTCCTCCTGGGCTTGATGTTCTTGTTGATAATCCAGGACATAACCAACCCTATCATCCAATAAGGGGACAATGGATAGAGAGCAGTTACCCTTCTCCGACGTTTTAGATAAACTCTTTTCCGGCAAAGATGTGCTGGTTTCGCTTGTCTATCGCCTTTCTGACATGAACCCTGAAGAGATGGAGGCGTTTGAGGCGCGCTGGGCGCAGGAGCCGGAAGGGCGACGAAGGATCATTGCGCGGCACATGGCCGACATCAGCGAGGAGAACTTCGTCGTCGACTTCAGCCCCGCATTCTTGCGCTTGCTGGAGGATGCCTCCCTGGACGTGCGGCTAGCT
Organism: Anaerolineae bacterium; assembly: GCA_025929715.1. Classification (GTDB taxonomy): domain Bacteria; phylum Chloroflexota; class Anaerolineae; order Promineifilales; family Promineifilaceae; genus JAAYYY01. The sequence goes on from JAICPS010000057.1 coordinate 1,627, forward strand.
GCGATAGAAGGCCTGTGGGATACGAGTAATCTTGCGGCGGTCGCGCCATTAATCAGCATGATGCGAAACGACAACAACGTAGCCGTGCGCGCAGCTGCGGCATCTTGTCTTGGTCACTTTGTGCTTATGGCGGAATGGGGCCAGATCCAACAGACGATAGGAGACGGGGTTGTCAACGCCCTTCTCGAACAGTTTGAGCGGTCTGACGGTGCAGAAGCTGTGCGCCGAGCAAGTCTGGAGTCGCTGGGCAACGCTGGGCATCCGCAGGTCGTGGAGTATATCAACGATGCCTATCAACATGGCGGTGAAGATATGCAGTTGAGCGCGGTATTCGCCATGGGACGCAGCGCAGACGGTCGCTGGGCGCCAATCATCATTCAGGAAATGCGCAGCCCACAGTCGGAGATGCGAATAGAAGCAGCGCGAGCTGCGGGCGGGATCGGGCATAGTGATACAGTTGACGGTCTCATCGAGCTCCTCGACGATGACGATGTCGAGGTGCAACTTGCTGCGATACATTCCCTGGGCCAGATCGGCAGTGACCAGGCTTATGAGGCGTTGGCGGCGCTGATGGATGATCGTGACGCCGATGAACTGCACGAAGCCGTTGAAGAAGCAATGGATGAAATCGAGTGGCTTGGGGGTGAGATGGACCTGACGTTGTTTGAGTGGGATGAAGATGAGCCGGGTGAGTGAGCGGCATCCTCGAAGTACTTACACAGAACATTCTACCGATTTTTCTGGTTGCCGGTCTCGGCTTCTGGTTACGCCGAAGCAAAAACGTCGAGACACGACCCATTGCCAGCGTTGTATTTAACGGATTTAGTCCCGCTCTCGTTTTCGCATCACTTGTAAACACAGAACTTCCAGCCGGCGATCTCGGACAAATGGCTGTATTTACTTTGCTAACGATCGTGGCGATGGGCCTGCTGGGCTTGATTGCGGCGCACGCGATGGGCCTATGCAAAGTCGATGTGGCTGTGCTGCTGCTGTGCCTGATGTTTGTAAATGGCGGTAACTATGGCCTGACGCTGAATCAACTGCGATATGGCGACTCGGGACTTTCGTTGGCTATCGTGTACTACATCGTAAGCACGATCTTGGCTTATTCAGTGGGTGTATTTATCGTCTCTATGGGCCGGCTGAGCGGACGAGAATCGCTGAGGAAACTGGCGACCGTGCCGGCAGTCTATGCAGTGGCGTTGGCCGTCTTGGTCTTCACGTTTGATATACCCGTTCCCGAACCGCTGATGGAGGCCATCGAGCTGGTATCCAACGGCGCTATCCCGGCAATGATTCTGGTTCTGGGCATGAATATGGCCGATATGACAGGCTTGGAGCAACTACACCTGACCGTTCCCACTGCCGCGGTGCGCCTCCTCGCCGGTCCCCTGATCGCGTTGGCGGTTGCTACGTTGATTGGGTTGCATGGCCTCAATCGCTCGGTTGCGGTGATCGAGGCCAGCATGCCAACGGCGGTATTGACGACGGTGTTGGCGACCGAGTTTGACGTGAAACCGGCGACAGTGACGAGTATCGTCGTCTTGTCAACCCTGCTCAGTCCGATTACACTGTCGCTGTTTATTAACCTGTTGATGTTCTAAGAGATGAAGCCTTTCGTTTTAATTGTGTTGTTCCTCTGCCTCGTTGTCGCTACTCCCGTCGAAGCGCAGGGTGATGAATTCCAGGCTGAAAGCGGAGCAACGTATACTTTTGGACAGATCATGCGGTTTACGCTGCGCGCCAAGAACGGAGACGATATTCAGAGCGCGACGCTGTTTTTTAATACGCCCGAAATGGATAGCACGCTCACAGTCGATTTTGAGTTCGATCCGGCGCGTGAGCTCGATTTGGAACACGAAGTTGTCCTGACACAGGTGCAACTCGCTCCGTTCACGATGGTTCGTTATTGGTGGCGCCTGGACGCTGGAGGCGAAACGTTGATGGTCGACGAGCAGACGCTGTCGTATGTGGACGACCGCTTCCGGTGGCGGCAGATCGCGCGTGATGACGTCGTCGTTCACTGGACCGATACCGATTCGACGCTAGGGCAGGTGGCGCTGGATATTATCGAGTCTGTGCGGCCGGAAATGCAGGCGGTACTGCCTGTCGCGGTAGAGCCTGTCAACATTTACATTTATCCGAGCATGGCAGATTTGCGATCGGCGCTGCGTCTCACCGGACGCGATTGGATAGGGGCCGAGGCAATGCCTGAGCTTGACGTGCTTCTGGTCACCGCTGTCAATCCACGAACGGCGGCGTTCGATCTTGGCCAAAGCATTCCGCATGAACTGAGCCATTTGATGCTTTATCGCGCGACAGGCGCGCAGTACGATGCAGTCCCTCGGTGGTTTGACGAGGGATTAGCGACCCATTTTGAATCCACGCAGGATGCCGGATACCGGGAGTTGCTCGAGCAGGCCATTGTGGCGCAAGAAACCGTCCCGATTGAACAGTTATGTGAGACATTCCCCGCCGCCGAAAACAAGGTTCGACTGGCATATGCCCAGAGCGCGTCGTGGGTGAGCTATATCCAACAGAACTACGGGAACGAAGCATTGAGCGCGCTGATTAAAGCTTATGCAGATGGAGCAAGTTGCGAAAGCGGGCTACAACGGATCCTGGCTCTTTCTAACGATGAATTTCAGCAAGAGTGGCTCGCGCGTGAACAGCCGGTAACCCCACTGGCCCGTTTTCTGCGAGCGAACGGCCTGTGGATGGCGCTTGCTGGTGGCGGATTTCTAGTCATGGGGTTGCTGTTATTACCATTGCGTAGAGAGAGATGACCGGAGGTTGGAGATCGGGCGATTTGGGATTGGCTGAACGATGACGGTCGACGAGCGTGAGCGCTTTCATGCCCTTCTACGTGAGGGGACGAATCTGCTGCGACAGAGGAGGGCAACGGACGCGATGCCCCTGCTTGAGGAGGCGCATAGATTAGATCCTGCCGTTGCGGACGCAGCGCTCAATTTGAGCGGCGCCTATATCATGGTCGGGCAGTTTAAGAAGGCAGTTCCAATCCTGGAGGAATTGCGCGACCAGGAGCCCGACAATGCCATGGTATGGACGAATCTGGGCGCGGCGTATCTTGGTAACCCGATCCTGGCGACTTCCGAGCAACAGACGCGAGCAATTACGGCGTTCAAGCAAGCGCTTGCGTTGGATCCATTGGCGCCTAGCGTCGCCTACAACCTGGGTCTGATCTACCGCGATCGGCGGGAATGGGAGAATGCCAGGCGCTGGTTTAAACGCGCCGTGCGCACGAATCCTCGCGACCAGCATGCACGGTCGTTTCTAAAGCGACTGGAAAGCGACGAGAATTAACAGTCCTTTGGCGCCACTAAACGCCATGCTAAGGTTATGTTAAAATGTGGTCGAGATATAGATTGGAGAATAGAGCTGGCGGTTGGCGAGTAAGTAAGGGAATATGCTGCAACAGACAGAATTAATTATCGTGGGCGGTGGTCTCGCCGGCACGGAAGCGGCCTGGCAGGCGGCTGAAGCGGGTCTCAACGTACGCCTTTTTGAAATGCGACCGCAGCGCGAAACGCCCGCGCACGTTTCGGACAACTTAGCGGAACTGGTCTGCAGCAACTCACTTGGCTCGACAATCCCGACCAAGGCTCCAGGGCTGCTTAAGGCGGAGATGCGCGGGTTGGGCTCGCATATTTTGCGCTGCGCGACGGACGCGGCCGTCCCGGCCGGATCGTCACTCGCCGTAGATCGGGAGCGCTTTGCACAGCTGGTGACAGAGCAGATCGAGGGTCATGCCGGCATTGAGATTGTGCGTGAAGAGGTGACTGCGCTCCCCGACGGGCCGTGTATTATTGCCACGGGACCGTTAACCTCGGACGCGTTCGCGCGTGAAATTGCCGCTCTCAGCGGGCAGAATTATCTCTATTTCTACGATGCGATCTCACCCATCGTTAGTTACGAAACCATCGACATGGAAAAGGCATTCCGCGCGTCGCGTTACGAGCGGGGCGAGCTCGACGAAGGCGACTACATCAACTGTCCAATGTCGCGGGAAGAGTATGATGCCTTTCACCGCGCTCTGGTCGATGCTGAGCAGATTACTCTGCGCGACTTTGAACGCGAAGACGCGGAGTTTTTCGAAGGCTGTCTGCCCGTCGAGGTGATGGCGCGACGAAATCGAGACGCGTTGCGATTTGGACCAATGCGCCCCGTCGGCCTGGAAAATCCCCATGATGGACGGCGCCCTTATGCCGTCGTGCAGCTACGCCAGGATAACCTGGCAGGCACACTTTTCAACATCGTGGGATTCCAGACCAACCTGCGCTGGGGCGAACAGAAGCGGGTGTTGCGGATGATACCGGGACTGGAGAAGGCGGAGTTCTTACGCTATGGCATGATGCACCGCAATACGTATATCAACGCGCCGGAGCTGCTGCAGCCTACGATGCAGTATCGGAAGCGGGCCGATCTCTTCTTTGCCGGGCAAATTACCGGCGTGGAAGGTTACGTCGGCAACGCCGGAACCGGGCTGCTGGCAGGAATCAACGCCGCGCGCCTGTTGAAGGGCGAGCATCCGGTGATTCTGCCAACCACGACGATGTTGGGCGCGCTTGCCCATTACGTCACACACGCGGAGGCCCGGAACTTCCAGCCGATGAAGGCGAATTTTGGGCTTCTGGCCTTGCCGGAACAACGTATGGGCAAGAAAGAGCGTTACGCTTACTATTCGCGGCGGTCGCTCACGGCGCTGAGGCGCTTTGCGAGGGAACGAGGGCTTGCTTATGATCGCGCGGCGGCTGAAAGCGAAGCAGAAAGCGAAACGGCGGACGCGACATTGGTGGGCGTTTGAAGATCCGCGCCGATATGAAAGCCTCGGTAAAAGTTGGATGTGTACTTTTGATCGTGGTCTTATTGGCGGGTTGTGCAACGCCGGAAGATGGCGCGCCGACAGCGTCGCCAGGGGAACCGCCGGAAAATGAGGAAACTCCATCCGCGACCACTTTAGAGCCAACCAGGGCACCTACCGCCACGGCCACGGCACCTGCGTCACCTACAGAAACCGAGTCAGCGGTGTCGCCAACTTCGTCGCCAGCGGTAGGCACGGCCGGCGAGCTGGTATTTGACGGCGAGCGGGCGTATATACAACTCGAGGCGCAGATGGCTTTTGGTCCGCGCTGGCCGGGAAGCCCGGGCCACGAAGCTGTAGGCAATTACATTATCGGCGAATTGGACGCGCTGGGCTGGACGGTTAGCGAGCAACGCTTTGAATACCAGGGTGTAGAGGGGCTCAACATCATTGCCCGAGCAAATGAAGCGCTCGACGATATATACATTATTGGCGCTCACTATGATACACGACGGATTGCCGACCAGACCCCCGGGGCTGTGGAAGAGCAGCTCCACGTGCCAGGAGCAGTGGATGGGGCGAGTGGAGTCGCCGTGCTCCTAGAATTAGCGCGGACGCTCGATTTGGAATCAACTCCCGGAGAGATCTGGCTGGCCTTTTTTGACATGGAAGATAACGGCGGCGGGGCCATTGCGGGATGGGACTGGATCGTGGGCTCGACGTATATGGCCGAAAATTTGGAAATTGAGCCGCAGGCTATGGTCCTTGTCGACATGATTGGAGACGCAGATCAGCAGCTCTACTATGAAGGAAACTCGGATCCTGCGCTGCGCGAAGAGCTATGGGCGATAGCCGCCGACCTGGGTTACGAGGACGCATTTATCCCACAAATAAGGTACACTATGATTGACGATCACGTTCCCTTTGCCGAGCAGGGCATTGCAGCGGTCGATATTATTGACTTTGACTATCCATATTGGCATACCGTGGAAGATACGGCCGAAAAGGCCAGCGCCGAAAGCCTGGAACGGGTGGGGCGCACCATTGAAGTATGGTTAGAGTCAGAACTGAACGAGTAGCGAGGTGACTATTACGAACAATTTTGATCTCTACGAAACGGTGCGACCGACGGAACGCGCTTTGCTAATTGGGGCAGAGTTGAAATCGGGCCGCCCACTGCTCCCCGTCGAGCAAAGCCTAGAGGAGCTGGACCGCCTGGCAGCGACGGCAGGGCTCGAAGTTGTTGGGCGCCTGTGGCAGCGCTTTGACCAGCCTGACCCGGCGACTTTCATCGGATCGGGCAAAGTTGGGGAGGTAGATATCCTGTTAAAAGAGTTAGATGCCGACGTAGCGCTTTTTGACGACGAACTATCGCCGCGCCATCAGCGAGAATTGGAACGCATCTTTGGCGAGAAGGTGAAAGTCATCGACCGGACGGCGCTCATTCTGGACATTTTCGCCCAGCACGCGCAGACAGCCGAGGGCCAGTTGCAGGTTGAGCTGGCGCAATTAGAGTACCGCCTGCCCAGGTTGACACGCATGTGGACACATCTGGCCCGCCAGGCGGGTGGTCGAGCCGGCGGAATGGGGGGCGGCGTGGGCGTTCGCGGTCCGGGCGAAAAGCAGCTAGAAATGGACCGGCGCGAGATAGGAAGGCGGATTGCCACCGAAAAAGAGGAGCTGGACAAGGTGCGGATGCGGCGCGAGCAGCATCGCGCCAAGCGCCAGCAGACCGCCCTCCCTGTCGTCGCTATTGTCGGATACACAAACGCGGGCAAATCGACCCTACTGAATCAATTGAGCGGGTCAGACGTTCTGTCAGTAGATAGACTCTTCGCCACGCTAGATCCGACCACGAGACGGGTCAAGATGCCCTCGGGACGTGAAGCGTTATTCACCGATACGGTTGGTTTTATTCAAAAGCTGCCAACACAGATCGTCGCAGCCTTCCGCGCCACGCTAGAAGAGATCGCCGAGGCGGACGTGATCTTGCACGTAGCGGATGCCACGCACCCGCAGGCTGCGGCGCAAATCGAGGCTGTACAGGATACGCTGGCGGAGCTGGAAGTCGATCATCTACCTGTAGTCATGGCGCTGAACAAGGTCGATCTGTTAGCCGACGGCAAAGATCCGCTGCAAGCGCTGGCAGTAGGGTTAACGGCTGTCCCTGTCTCGGCGCGGACGGGCTACAATATAGAAACGTTACTGTTGGCGGTTGAGGCCATTATGGAGCGCTATCTGCAGCCGCTTCAGGTGTTCTTACCGTATCAGCGTGGCGACCTGATGTCACTGTTTTATGAGCGTGGACAGGTGGTTGACGAATCGCACCATGCGGACGGTGTCAGGATGTCGGGCCAGATACCCGAGCGCCTGATGCCGTACTTTGCCCCATACGTCATCGAAGAAGAAGAAGTCTAGTGAGTTGGCTAGACCGTTAATAGGGGCCTAGCGAGATACAGCCATGGATGCTTGGATTAACGAGCTAGTCGAGCGCATCAATAGTTTTTTCATGCGTAAACCAGGCGTGCTGCCCGTTGTGGGCCTGGGACTGATCGTTCTGAACTTTCTTGTGCAACTCTATCCGGGACAAGGGGCCTGGATTGCGCATAGCAATCTATTCCTTCATCTTGGCCTGATCATCAGCCTGGTTGGATTGCTGCTGGTGAACGTCTACCGTCACTAAAATGAACAAAATCCAACAGATAGCACGACGTCCGGATGTCAAGGCTGTTCTGGCAGGTTTTGAGCAGACATTACCTGAGCTTACCGACCTTGCGCTGCAAGTACAGCAAATTCCTGGCCCCACCTTTAGCGAACAACGTCGGGCCGATTTCGTGCAGTCGCAATTTGCCCGATTTGGTTTGCAAGACGTAGAACAAGATGATTTGCACAACGTTTTCGGTCGCTTCCGCGGAAGAGGCGACGGGGCGCCCCTGGTTGTCAGCGCGCATCTTGATACGGTTTTCGCGGCCGACACCGACCTGAGCGTTTTGCGCAACGGCGAACGCATTAGCGGGCCCGGAATTGCCGACAATTCTCTGGGGGTAGCGGGACTACTGACTCTGGCGCGCACCTTTCAGGAGCTGAAGGCCAAAACATTACGCGATGTCTGGTTTGTGGGCAACGTGGGCGAAGAGGGATTGGGCGATTTGCGCGGCATGCGCGCCGTTGTGGAACGATTTGCGCGTCGCGGACAGTATATGGTTTTGGAAGGTGGTTTGTTTGGTTACGTGTGTCATGAGGCCCTCGGGGTGCGGCGTTTTCGGATCAGTGTTGAAGCGCCTGGAGGCCACTCCTGGGGTGCGTTCGGTAGCCCTAGCGCAACTCACATTCTGGGAGAACTTATCGCAAAGATGGTACAGTTAGAGGTGCCGGCGAATCCGAAGACGACGTACAATATCGGCGTGATTGAAGGGGGCACTACGGTAAACTCGATCGCGCGCAATGCCTCAATGCTTCTCGATCTACGCTCTGAGGATTCGGACGCACTTGCGGCTTTGGTCCAAGAGGTCGAGCAGATCGTTCAGCGCCAGGCGCGTCCGGACGATGTCAGGATCCGCATGGAAACGATCGGAAGCCGTCCGGCAGGACAGGTTGGTCGCCAGACCCCGCTCGTCCGTTGGGCGGTTGCCGCATTGAAAGAGGTAGGTTGTAAGGATTTTGAGTTCACCGTGGCCTCGACGGACGCAAATATCCCGCTTAGTAGTGGCTTGCCAGCTGTGTGCATTGGCCTGTCGCGCTCTGGCAACACACATCGTCCCGACGAATATATGGAAGTGGCTCCCATTCCGGCAGGGCTCGGCCAGGCGCTTCTGCTCGCGCTTGCCGCGAGCGGACTTGAAGAGTAGACGTGGGAATATTGGGCTATTTTAACGTAGACGGGCGAAGGGTAGTCTTATGACAGTTGGCGATTTGGAGAGCATCCGCAATGACTAGCGACTTGAACGGAAAGAAGACAGAGCAATTTAGCGTTCATCAATTGCGACATGATTCAGATGCGGCCGTCGACAATTTTCGGCCAGCGCCTCACGCTGAGGGGACGCCGGGGGATGGACCGGCTGTGGCCTGGCGCGTTCGCTTCACGCCCGCCGCGGATCCAGGCCTGCAGTTTGCCCTGGAAATCAACGGCGATATCGTTCTCGGACGATCCACCGGCACGCAGGAACAGAATGACCTAATCGATCTGAATGCCTATGGTGCGGACACGATGGGCGTTTCAAGGCGTCACCTAATGATTCGGCCTACGGCGACGAATCTGTTTATCGTCGATCAGGGCAGTACGAATGGCACCTTTCGTAACGGCCGCTCGATTGGGAGCCACACCCCGTATTCTCTGGTCGACGGCGATGTGATTACCCTTGGGAAGTTGCCGCTCCTTGTAAAAATCGTGGATCGACCATCGCTTCCGGCGAGCCTTACCCGCGAAAAGATGGACGTCACCGACGCGATGATTCAGATCGCGAAGGCGATTACCTCGCAGCTGGATCTGGATGACGTGCTGAATCAGGTTGCAGAAACGGCGCGTGCGCTGACGGCGGCGGGAGAAACCGGCATCTGGCTGGTAGACGAAGAGAGCGGCGAACTGTTGTTGGAAGCGCAGCGAGGCATCGGCGACGAGCGCGTCCGGCGTACGCGACTGCCGATCGGAAAGGATACCCTCGCGGGGGAGGCGCTGCGGACGACAAAACCGGTTCGCGCCAGCAGGAACCCGGGGGAGGACGAGATCAAGCTGAAAACGGGTTATTTCGTCGATGCGGTTGTCTATGTGCCTATAACGTTGGGTGGCGTCACTTTTGGCGTGCTTTCGGCTGCGCATCGCGAAACAGGTATGCGCTTTTCGGCCAACGACGAGCGACTGTTGGAGGCTATCGCCGATTTTGCCGCTATCGCGATTCAGAATGCGCGACAATACCATCGCACGGACGCGGCGCTGGAGCGGCGCGTCAAGGAAGTATCGGCGCTCAACCAGCTCACCTTTACGCTGTCGTCTTCACTGAATCTAAATAAGGTATATGACGTTCTCGTGGAACAGGTAAATAAGCATTGGCCGGCGGAAGCGGTGGAGCTTTACTTGATTGACGAAGAAAACGAGAGGTTGCGGCGCCACATGCCAGGGTCGCAAGACAATGGCACTCGCTATTATGCGATGAGTGAAGGCCGCTACCGTGGCCTGGTTGGCGAGGTTCTGCGAACTGGGACGCTACTGTTCACCAATAACGTTCAGCAAGAGAAAGGCTTTCTCGCTGCCATAGACGCGCCCGATATTGATGTTCCGAGTTCGATGATTTGCGCGCCGCTCAGGGTTCAAAACCGCATCGTCGGCGTTCTGACGGTGCTAAACAAGATTGACGGTCCGTTTACGGAAGACGATGCCTCGCGGCTGCGTGCTTTCGCAAGCCCCATGGCTACAGCGGTGGAGAATGCACGCCTGTATGCCGAGTCTGAGCGGCGGCGCAAAGCCATTGAAGCCACGGCGCAAACGCTTCCCGAACCCTTGCTGATCCTCGACGAAAAAGGGCGGCTCTTGGTGGCTAACAAGGCGGCCGACGGCCTGTTGCGGGCCAACTTGTCGGATCTGTTTGAAGCGATCAGCCGCGGAGTGGGGCGCACGACGGAGGTGAGCGTCGGCGATGCGACCTTCCTTTCCACTGCCCAACATATCGAAGGGGTGGGCACGATTGTCGTCATGCAGGACATTACCTACGTTAAGAAGCTGGAAGCTGATCGATCTGACTTTATGCATGCCATGTCACATGATATGCGCAATCCCTTGACGTCGATTATCGGCTACACAGAGGTCATGGACCGGACACTGCATGTAGATGAAAGGTTCACCATTTACCTGGATCGTATCCGCATGGCAGCCGACCGTATGCTGGAAATGGTGACGCAACTCCTGCGCACCGTCGATGCCGAAATCTACGAGCAGCTTGAGTGGAAACCCTGCGCACTGCAACCAATCATGAGCAAAGTAGTAGACGACGTCGAAGGTATGGCTTTGAGTAAATCAATCAGCGTTAGAATGGAAGTCGACGGCGACCCTTATGAGATTCTGGCGGACGCCAACCGCCTGTATCACGCCATTCTGAATCTGGTGGAAAACGCAGTTAAATACTCCCCACCGGAATCAAGCGTCACCGTTGCGGCAAAGTTTGCTGCGGAAGGCGCTGTCATCGATATTGCCGACGAAGGGCCCGGAATCCCCGAAGACGACCTGCCGCGCATTTTTGAAAAGTACTATCGTGGTCGGGCAAGTAGCAGCGAGAAGGGGACCGGCTTGGGACTGGCAGTTGTGCGGACGATCATCGAGGCGCATGGCGGCAAGGTGTCAGCCCGCAACCGGCCGCGAGGCGGGGCGCAATTTACAATTAATCTGCCCCTGGCGCCGCCGCTTGCGGGCAAAACGAGCGCAATCGTGGCCTGAGGAATCGGCTAGAGCGAGTGGGTAACCGAACTGCGTTCGGGCGAACTAAGGGAGGGCGCGGAACGCTTTTTTGGCGGCATTAATCGTGGCATCGACGATCTGCTCGTCATGTGCCGTCGATAAGAAGCCTGCCTCAAATTGCGAGGGAGCAAGATAGACGCCGCTGTTGAGCATGGCCTGAAAATAGGCGGCAAACCGCGCCGTATCTGCCTTGCTGGCGGTTTCCCAATCAAGAACCGGGGATTCGGCGAAGAAGAGGCCAAACATGGAGCCAACGCGACTGGCTACCACGGGGACGCCGGCCGCGCGCGCGGCATCTTGCAGCCCGTTTACCAGGGCCTCACCCGCCTCATCCAGCTTCTGCCACGCGCCGTCCTCGCCGAGAGCCAGCAGCGTTTCAATGCCCGCAGTCATTGCCAGCGGATTGCCGGAGAGCGTACCGGCCTGGTACATTGGGCCGGCGGGGGCGACCAGCGCCATGACGTCGCGACGTCCCCCATAGGCGCCGACCGGGAGACCTCCGCCAATCACTTTCCCCAGCGTCGTAAGGTCTGGTCTGACGTTATAGAGCGTTTGCGCGCCGCCGGGATGTACACGAAAGCCGGTCATCACTTCATCAAAAATTAACAGCGCCTGATTCTCGCTGGCCACCCGCCGGAGCCCCGGTAAAAAGCCATCCACAGGTAGTACGAGGCCCATATTGCCGGCGACCGGCTCGACAATGATTGCGGCGATTTGGCCGGGAAATTGCTCAAAGAGCCGCCGAACCGCGCGCACGTCGTTGTAAGGGGCGACGAGGGTATCGGCGGTTGTGACAGCGGGTACGCCGGGTGAATCGGGCAGGCCTAGGGTTGCGACGCCTGAACCGGCTTGAACCAGGAGCATATCTGCGTGGCCATGATAATTACCACTAAACTTCATAATTTTGTCGCGTCCGGTATAGGCCCTGGCCAGTCGCAAGGCGCTCATCGTGGCCTCGGTGCCTGAGTTGACGAAACGAATCATTTCGACGTTGGGCATGAAAGAGTGTACAAGCGCCGCTAGTTCTACCTCGAGTGGGCTGGGAGCGCCGAAGCTCGTTCCGTTGCCGGCCGCGCGGCTGAGGGCCGCAACCACGCGTTGAGGAGCGTGGCCGAGGATCAGTGGACCCCATGACAGAACGTAATCGATATAGCGATTGCCGTCCACGTCGAAAAGGTACGGGCCGTGCCCGCGCTCGATAAATAACGGCTGCCCACCGACGGCGCGAAAGGCTCGAACCGGAGAACTTACGCCACCGGGCATGAGCTCCAGGGCGCGTGTGTAGAGGCGGGCAGAGTTGGGTGTGTCGGGCATTTTCGTACTCCGTGTTCCAAGAGTGGTCGGTCTGGGTAGTTGAAGCGACTTCAGTCGCGCTGAGACGAGGAAGGCGGCTAAAGCCGTTACTACGAACCTGGCGTCCAGCCGGCAGCAGCGGCGTTTTGGCGGACGAGATCGGCGAGCTGTTCGATGAAGAGCGGGTCGGTATTCAGGGCGGGCGGGCGTTCGAGGCGTATGCCGTGGTCACGGGCCACTTGCTGGGCCTGTATATCGATGTCATACAAAATTTCGACGTGATCTGAGACGAAACCGACGGGAATGCTGACCACGTTTTTGACGCCTCTTGCTGCAAGCGCGGGTATGTGTTCTTCAAGCTGTGGACCCAGCCAGGGTTCCGGTGTGCGGCCGGCTGACTGGTAACTCCAGGACCAACGATCGTCCGGAAAACCGGCAGCGGAAGCCACCAGGCGCGCTGTTTCGCGCAATTGGGCGTCGTATGGATCGCCTGTCTTCAGGATGCGCTCAGGCAGGCTGTGGGCGCTGAAGACGACGTGAACGTTCTCGCGTTCAGACTCGTCGGACCATCGCCATAAGCCGCTGTGCACTCTCTGTACCAGTGCCTCGATGTATTTTGGCGCATCATGGTAGCTGGTAATGTGTTTAAACGAGATGTGACCACGATACATCTCCAGACCTTGCTCGATCTTGGC
>JAICPS010000685.1 GCA_025929715.1 Anaerolineae bacterium
ACCGATGGCTTTTGTATTCAGGACCGGCACGCCCACTTCTCGTTCCAAGTCCTTGGGAGAAACAAGAGTTGGAACGACGGCGCCACCAAGAGGAATGATGCAGCCCGCACCGCTCTTCTTAATCGTCGCGCGCATGGTTTCAACGGCACGCACAAATATCTCGTCGATTCGCTGCGCCGCGGTTTCGTCGTAGAGGCCGATTGCGCTAATGTCTTTGACAAACCCCTGCATCCCGTAGGCGTGCACAATCTGCCACGCGTAAGCGATGTGCTCTTCGAGCGGAGCGATGACCGCGATCGAGTTGGAAAGAATCGTCGCCGCGTGAAGCGTTGCGCGAAACACGCCGATGACCGGGATGCGCACGGCGTGACGAGCCGCTTCGACGCCCGGGTCGAATGTATTGCTCTGAACCACTGCGTCGTAGCCGTTCTTCTCGGCCCAAACGATCTTTTGAATAATCGCCGGCGTCTGCAGCACGTGGTAGATTCCCGGGACTTCGTTGCGGGCGCCGAGACTTAAAGAAAGCTTGGCTCCCGGGTAGTCGTCCGGAAAGCACAACTCGACTTGAGTACCCGGTAAGGCATAGCCGTCGAGTTGGGCTTGGATCTTGGCATATCTTTCTTTGGCCTTGGGGTTCTCCGGCAGATGAGTGAGGAACATGATTCGCATTTATCATTTCCCTTTCCTTGAATCGCCTCGTCAGCTTGTTGAACCTTTTCACTTCGGCGGGCAGCGCTCGAGCCACCAGTGGGCGATCTCATCGCGGCCGGCAAACCAAACTTTGGGAAAACCCTTCGCATACTCGATAAATCGCGCCACCGCCATGGCTCGCCCCGGTCGCCCCGACACACGCGAGTGCAGCCCGATGGACAATATTTTAGGATGAGTGGCGCCTTCCTTGTAAAGCATGTCGAAGCTATCTTTTAAGTAACTTAGGAATTGTTCGCCATTGCTCCACGCGCCGCGCCAGTATTTGCCGTCATTGCTGTCAAAGGCATAGGGAACCACCAGCCAGGGTTTATCTTTCACCTCGGTGTAATAGGGCAGATCATCGTTGATACCGTCGCAATCGTAGAGAAAGCCTTCTTCGGCCAAAATCTCTCGCGTGTTGAGGCTGGGGCCCGACTTCGTAAACCAACCCAGGGGCCTGCGCCCCGTAGTTTTCTCGATCGCCACCACAGCTTTGTGAATGCTCTCCTTTTCACTATCGCGGTCTAGATGCCATTGTTCCATCCAGCGCCACCCGTGCCCGCAAACGTCATGGCCTCGATCCGTAATCTCGCGACCGACGGCCGGGTTTTGTTCCAACGCCATGCCGCACGCGAAGAAAGTCGCTTTGACTTCGTACTCCTCGAACACCCGCAGCAGTCGCCAAACGCCGGCGCGCCCGCCATATTCCCACTGGGTTTCTGTCTGCAAACTGCGAGCTTCCGCAGGCTTGCGAGACGGTATTTCTCCGTTGGTCTCGTGTCGCTTGTCCCCGTACACCGGTGTGAGCTCGGAACCTTCCTCGTAGTTGACGACCAGGGAGACGGCAATTTGGCAGCCCCCGGGCCATTCCACTCGGGGTAAATTTTTTCCATAGCCAACCAGATCACGTTTCATCGCTGTTCCTTCCTAACTTTGAACGGCTGTTGCCCAAGAACTATTTCGTAACCACGACACGCATCGGCTCAGACTCAACGACTGGGTGTGAACATCCGATGTTCAATGGACTCGCAGGCCACCGCCAGTGAGGTGCAGGACGACAAACATCAGTGCCAAACCGATGGCGTGGATCCCGACCACGTACACCCAACACGGTGCGATGGTAGTGGACCCCTGGTCGGGCCGGGCGCTGATGCCGGGATAGGCGAGCGGAGCAGCCTGCGACACCTTGCGTTCGTGCTGCCTACGTCGCCGCCCGTACGCAGTCATACCCCAGGGTTTGTAGACTGACAGTATCGTGGCCGCGACCAAGACCAGCACCGATTAATATTTGGCAAGTATTTCCGGCTCTAACCGCGTGAGCTGATCGGCAATCGCTTGTTGATCGATCTTATCGGCGATTTCCTCGTAGCCGGCTTGTTTGATCATTGCGGGAAACCGGGTCTTGAGCTGCTCCAAAGTCCAGCGCACCGGCTCTTCGACACCTTCGTCTTTCATTTTGTGAGCGGCATTTTCGCCGCCGGAGGCGCCGACGTGATAATGAGGGTTTTTGTAAAAGCAATCAAAGCGCAGAATTCTTTTTCCCTCCGCCTCCGGGCCGGCAGTCGTGACG
>JAICPS010000018.1 GCA_025929715.1 Anaerolineae bacterium
ACCAGGTAATCGTCCGCGCCGGCCTGTAAACTCTCGACGAGCGCCTCTTCGCGCTCTGAAAGCAGGATGATCGGAATTTTCCGGAGCTTTGAGTCGGCTCGAAGCGCGCGCACTAGCCCCATGCCGTCGAGGTCGGGCAGCTCGACCTCGACAAGCATCAGGTCAGGGGGGTCGATGCGGACCGCCTTCAACGCCGCCAGGCCGTCGGCCACACACTCGACGTCCAAGCGCTGGTCGAGCAAATGGCTGACGTGCTCGCCCATAGCGGCGCTGTAGCCAGCCCAGACAATGCGGGTCCGCGCTTCCACGCACGTGGCTCCTTTATCTTTGGGATTTCTGTTCAGGTTGATCTATTTCATTACTATGCGAAATCATCAGAATCTGAACGTACCTGGCACCTTCAAAGTGTACCTTTTAAAGGCATTTGCTACAACCTTCCCCGCAACGCTTCCGGTTGCATACGTTCGGTCATGAGTAGTTGCCGCGCTTCTTCGACTTTGTCCCACGTGTTCCAAAGCAAGACGCCGCGCACGACGCCATGATCCCGGTAGTAAACAACCCCTTTCATGTATGGTTCCGTCCAGTCGACGACGGTCTCCAGCCTCGAATCGAGCACTCCGACGGCCTCGTAGCCGTGGTCAAAGAGGTCTGAATAGAACATTGGCGAGTATTCATAGCTTTCGCCCGCCCCGGCCATATTGCGACCGGCCTGTTTGCCCATGGAATTGGCGGCGTCTTCGTGCTCTACGCGGCGGTGTTCACCCATCACGTGGTCGTAAAAGTTGGCCGCGTCGCCCGCTGCGTAAATGTGGTCATCGCTGGTGCGCAACGTGGGATCTACGATGATCCCATCGTCCACCTTTAGAACCGCTTTTTCCGCCAGCTCCACGTTGGGCGTAATGCCGATGCCGGCCACGACGCCGTTGACCTCGATGCGCCGGCCCTGTTTGGTGACGACCGTCAGGTCCGTGCCCTCCCCCTGCACATCTGTAACCGACTCTCCTGCCAACACCTCTACGCCGCGCTCTGCGTAATAGCTATTGAGGTATTCGGCCAATTCGGCGGGAAAGATCAGGCTACCAATGCCCGCCTCGGGAAAAAGCATCGTCACTTTCTTGTTGTTGATTGCCAGCGCCGCGGCGATCTCCGAACCAATGAAGCCGCCGCCGATGACGGCAAAACGATCATGGTGCTCCGTCAGCTCGCGCAGGCGCTGGTAACTCGGAAAGGTTCGGTAGTAAATGATGTTGTCTCCGCCAAAGGGCAGCCGGCGCGGCTTTCCTCCCGTGGCCAGCAGCAATTTGTCATAGCCAAAAACCTCTCCATTAGTGGTGGTCGCCTGTCGCTTCTCGGCGTCCAGCGCGACGATAGAAACTCCCTCGTAAAACGAGACGTCCGAGGGCACATCCCGCCAGATGTCGTCCGTCGTCTTCTTGCCGGTCCACAGCGCTTTGGTGAGCGGCGGGCGATCATACGGCTGGCGCTCCTCTTTGGAAACAATGGCAATCGAACCATCGCCGTCCACCTCGCGAATGCCATTCGCCGCCGCCGCCGCCGTCATCCCACCCCCAACGATCAGGTAATTGAAATGGTTCATCACAATCTCCTTTCTAATCCTCCTCAAACCTGAACCGCGCTTGTTCCGGCTCGAGCACCTCGTCTACGTGAACCCGAAAAACACAGCAGCCGTCGCCGTGCTGGAACCGTTTTTCACGGGTCACGCGCCTGCCCAGTAGCCGTTCCAGGGTCGATACGGTGACACTGCATAGAGCAGGACGCTGGAGCGCCGTGGCTAAGAACGGGCAGTTACGCTCCACAAGCTGCAAACCGGCCTCTCCATTGCGCACCTCTGTATAGGGGTCGTCCTGAACATAGAAATCTTTCAAAGCTTCGAGCCGCTCTTGAAGACTTTTGCCTTCCAACTGCGCCGCCCAGCTCGCTACCTGCCGGTTCGTCAGAGCCGTCAACACTTGGCGCAACGCGGCAGGCCCTAATTCATCGCCGATGGCGTCGATCAGCTCCACGGCAAGTTCGTCATACTGTTTGGGAAATAGGTGGTCACCCGCCGCGGAAAGCGTATAGTAACGCAGGGGCCGCCCTACCCCAGTGGGATTCGGCCGCGCCTGTCGCTCAATCAGCTTTGATGCCTCTAACTGTCGTAGCTGCTGGCGGATTGCTTCGTAAGAAACGTCAAAATTCGCGGCAATCTCCGCGGTCGTCGCTTCGCCACGCTCTTTGATCAGCGTCAGTATCTTTTGTTTAACTTCTGCGACATTACTAATATGATCTGTGCTCATTACATCACCTGTACTCGAAACCTGACACCTGAAAATGTAACCGATCTGCGCGGCTTTATCAAACATAGTCTTGTATAATTCGCCCCGAGATTTTCTATGGTGTAAGATATTGGTGATATGCTGCCGGCAAACGTGACCCTCTGGCCTGTGAAGTACGAGGACCAGTTGCCCCGGGCGTTCTGGCGCCGGGCGCTAAGCGCCGGGCTGTTGCTGGCAGGCATATTTGCCGCCCTCCTGCCGTTCGTTGGTCCACTTCTCGACCATCACTATGCGCAATTTCAGCCCCACCATGGACACATCCACCTCGGCGGCAGCGGCGATGGTCACGATCACGTCCATTTGAGACAACCCCACAGCCATGAAAGCGGCGAGACCTCGCTATTCGCCGCTACGGGCACCTTTTCGGTCCCGGCAAGCGGCGACTGGTCGCCACAGAAAACGTGGTCGCCGGTGGACATGCTGATTGCCTTGCCGCTCGCCGTCTTTCAACCAGGAACAGGCCAATACGGCCGGCTTGCGCCTCCAACCTTGCAGGCTCGAGACGAACTGTTCTTGCCTCCCCCAGAAAAGCCGCCACGCTCCTGACCAGATCGGTTCAACGTCCCCACATTCATAAACTTAGTCAAAATTAGCTGCAGGAGCTAACATGAAATACTTGGTTTACGTGAACGGTTCCCGGCGCACCGTGGGAGCGCTACTACTCTTAACTATTGCGGTCCTCGCGTTAACCAGCTTGGCCTACGCACACGAAACCCGTACGGTTGGGCCCTACACATTTGTGGTGGGCTTCCGGGTCGAACCTGCTTTTGAAGGACAGATAAACGGCGTCGATCTAAGGATACGCGAGGGTGAAGAGCCCGACGCCCCGCCGGTGGAAGGGGTCGAGGAAACGTTGCAGGTTGAGGTCACGCATGTGCCCAGCGGAACGTCCGAAATAATGGACCTGCGCTCACTGTTCGGCCAGCCCGGTCGTTACACGAACGATTGGATCCCCACCGCGCCTGGTCAATACCGCTTTCGCTTCTTCGGCGCAGTGGAAGACCTTGAAGTAGATGAAACGTTTGAATCCGGACCGGAAACATTCGGTTCGGTCGAAGCGGCCGGCGAGTTATACTTCCCCGAAGACGTTCCCGCCGCCCGCGAGCTGGAAGGCGTCGTTCGTGGCGCGCAGTCGTCGGCCGACGAGGCGCTGGCGCTGGCGTTGGACGCGGATGCACGGATAAGCAGCGTGCAAACTCTGGCAATCGTGTCAATCGCCGTGGCAGTGGCCGCATTGGCCGCCGCTGCATTGGCATTCGCCGCGGCGCGCCGTCGCTAATGTACAGCGATTTTGTAAATCGCTGTCGTGGAAAAGGAACCTTGATAAGCAACCATCTCCGGCACCATCGCAACGCGGTATGGAAACCGCGGTTACTACTCCTTGTGCTCCTTTTCCTCGCACTTGGCCGTGCGCGTCCCGCGCAAGCCCACGCCGCGCTGGTTCGCGCCGAACCGCCACCGAATAGTGTTCTTCCAGACCACACACACCAGGTAACCCTCTGGTTTAGCGAGCCGCTGGAACCCGACTTTAGCGAAATCCAGGTGCTTAACACGCAGGGCGATCAAGTCGACAGCGGCAATAGCGAGATACTCGCCGAAGATCCGATGGCCATGTCTGTCTCCCTCCCCACCCTGCCCGACGGCACCTACACGGTTGCCTGGCGCAACGTCTCCACTGTGGACGGGCACTCGCTGCGCGGCTCATATGTGCTGTCCTTTGGGCAACCGCTGCCGGGCGCCGGATCTGAGGAAGCAACGTCCACGGCCGAACGCGCGCCGCTGGAGCCACTTGCACGCGGCCTGGTGCTGCTTGGCGCGCTGACACTCGCCGGCGGGATGATCTTTGAGCGGCTGCTCATCGTTCCCGTCTTTTTCGCCCCCAAAATGGCAACAGAAATCAATGATCTCGGCCGGCGCATCCTGCGCCGCATCCGCCGGCTGATGTGGCTGGCCATTCTGGTTTTCGGCCTTGCCTCGGTTTACCAGCTGCTTATTCAGGCCGCCACGCTGTTCGACGTGTCCCTGGCTGAAATGGAGACGCTGTACGCGAGCGCCGTGTTGCGTACCACCGAGTGGGGTAGTTTCTGGCTGTGGCGCGTCTGGCTCTTTAGCGTCGTCGCCGTCTACATGGCAGCGACGACGCTAATCGCCTCGCCGGCAGACGTTGAGGACGACCTGGTCGGGCGCGTCGCCAGAGCCCTGGCGCTACTGGCGGCATTAGGCATCTTGCTGGCCCTCAGTTTCACCAGCCATGCCGCTGCCACAGGCGATCTGCGCGCCGCGGCCATCTTCTCGGACTATCTACATCTGCTGGCGTCGGCCGTTTGGGTCGGCGGCCTATTCCATTTCGCCCTGGCCGCGCGCCCCGTTTTCAGGCTGGAAGCGCAGCAACGAAGCGCTCTGCTGGCGGATCTCGTCCCGCGTTTTTCCACGCTGGGCCTGCTCAGCGTGGGTACGCTTATCATCACTGGGCTTTACAGCGCGTGGGCGCAGGTAGCTATTCTACCGGCGCTGGCGACGCCCTATGGCTTGACCCTGCTGGCAAAACTGGCCCTCTTCGTACCCTTGCTGGCGCTTGGTGCGATTAATCTGCTGCGCCTCGGTCCGCGCCTAAAAAGTGAAGAGCGCGCCGGCTTCCGGCTTCGGCGTACGGTGACTCTGGAAGCGATCCTGGGCCTGGCGATCATCCTCGTGGTGGGACTGCTAACGGGTCTGGAACCGGCGCGCCAGGTGGCCGCGCGCCAAGGGCTGGGCCAGGAGCGAGAGCTTACTTTCGAGGACACGGTAGAAGGCACGACTATTTCGTTGACCCTGGAGCCCGCATTGGCCGGTCCGAACAGTTTTGTGGTCGAGCTGCAAGACGCAGTAGGGCGCCCCATTGCCAACGCATCAGAAGTCCTGTTGGAACTGACCTACCTGGGCGCCGATCTCGGCCCGTCGCTCTATGCGGCCGAAGCTGGTGATGAAGCGGGCCGGTACGTCACAGGAGATATCTTGTTCAGCGTTGCCGGCGATTGGCAGGCGAGCGTCCTCGTGCGCCGGCCCGACGCTTTCGATGCGCGCACCGCATTTCGCTTCGACGTGCGCGCCGGAGCCGGCCTGACGACCTCGGCTCAAGCGGGTTATATCTTGTTTGGTATTGAGCTGGTCCTGCTGGGCGTTCTACTTACTGGGGTTTCTTTGCCGCTCGGGAGCTGGCGCACCAGGCCGGGTGTGGCGCTCGCAGCGCCCGGCGCCCTGGCTCTGATTGCCGGGCTCGCGATCGCCATCGGCAGCCCATTCTTCATATCGGATGGCGAGCAGGTCGCACGTAATCCGATTCCGCCCACGTCCGAATCTGTAGCCGCCGGCGAAGAGATCTATGCCAACAATTGCCAGTCCTGCCATGGCGCCTCCGGCCTTGGCGACGGTCCTGCCGCAGTGGGCTTGCAACCTCCCCCGGCCGACCTCGTCTATCACGTTCCGCTGCACCCAGATTCCGATCTGTTTGCCACCATTGTCGAGGGCAAAGAGGGAACGGCGATGCCCGCCTTCGGCGACCAACTGACGGAGGAGCAAATCTGGCACCTGGTGAACTACCTGCGCGCGCTTGCAGGCGAAACGCGAGACGAGCAGGCCGAAAACTGATGTTAGGCCCTGCTGGAGTTTACGATAATTATCGTTTATACTAATGAATATCATCTTCTATTACCTTTTTGGCGGAATTGTTGCGTATCTTTTCGCTACTCCGAAGCGACATAGTAGTCAAAACCAGATAAAGACAGGCAGGGATCTGCTTTCGAGCGTATTGGGCAAGTGAGTGTCCCCTCTTTAGGTAGGGTGTGAGGAGGTAGATATGCTACGCTGGATTGTTGGCTCGAGTATGCGGCTTCGCTTCGTTGTGCTCATTCTTGCCGCAATCTTACTGGTCGCCGGCGCCTTCCAACTGCGCGAGATGCCGGTAGACGTCTTTCCCGAATTTGACCCCCCGTTGGTAGAAGTCCAGACCGAGGCCCTCGGGCTTTCCGCCCATGAAGTGGAAGCCTTCATCACCACTCCCCTCGAAAAAGATCTCCTCAACGGCGTGGCCTGGCTGGATCGGATCTATTCCGAATCGGTCGCCGGGCTATCGTCAATCCTGCTCGTCTTTGAACCAGGGACTGATCCGATCCGCGCCCGGCAGATGGTTCAGGAGCGTCTGACACAGTCCTTCGCGTTGCCCAACGTGTCGAAACCTCCAACAATGCTCCAACCCCTTTCCACAACCAGCCGGGTGATGATCGTGGGACTCTCCTCCGATGAAGTATCGCTCATCGATATGTCGGTTCTCGCTCATTGGACCGTCGAGCCACGATTGCTGGGCGTCCCCGGCGTGGCCAATGTCTCCATCTGGGGTCAGCGAGACTGGCAACTGCAGGTGCTCGTCGACCCACAACGGTTAAATGACGCCGGAATCACGCTCCAACAGATCATCGCCACCACGGGAAATTCCCTGTGGGTATCGCCTCTAAGCTACCTGCAAGCCTCATCGCCTGGAAGCGCCGGCTGGATTGACACGCCTAACCAGCGGCTGACCCTGCGCCACCTGCTGCCAATCTCATCGGCCGAGGAGCTGGCTCAGGTTGTCGTCGTGGGCACAGATGGTGTTCTGCTGGGCGACGTAGCGGAAGTAGTTGAAGATCACCAGCCGCTTATTGGCGATGCCATTCTCGGCGACGACCCCGGTCTTCTGTTGGTCATCGAAAAGTTTCCCGGAGCAAATACACTCGAGGTCACTCGTGGCGTAGAGGCCGCCCTTGAGGCCATGCGTCCCGGCCTTGCAGGAATCGACATTGATACCACGGTCTTCCGGCCGGCGAATTATATCGAGCAAGCCACCGCCAACTTCTCCATAGTCTTGCCAATTAGCGCACTCCTCGTCTTTCTCCTTCTTGGCACCTTTTATTACGGCTGGCGCGCCCCCCTAATCAGCCTGGCGTCAATGCTGGTCTCGCTGGTGGTCGCACTCCTGGTGCTCTACCTCCGAGGCGCGACCTTCAATTTTATGATACTGGCCGGATTCGTGATCGCTCTTGGCGTCATCGTCGACGATGCCATTATTGACGTTGAAAGTATCACCAGACGACTACGCCAAAACGGTCAGCAGAACGGTGACCAGACGCCAACGTCGGTCATTGTCGACGCCGTTTTGGAGATGCGAAGCGCCATCGTGTTCGCGCTACTAATAGTCATCCTCGCCGTATTTCCACTCTTTCTCCTCCGGGGGATCACAGGCGCCTTTTTCAGACCGCTTGCCGTTTCATACGTCCTTGCGGTTCTAGCTTCGCTCCTGGTCGCGCTGATCGTCACACCTGTGCTAAGCCTCACGCTGCTGACAAATAGTTCGTTGCAACGTCGCGAGTCCCCGCTAGTGACCAGACTTAGTGATCTTTACAGCAGCGCGCTGATGCAGGTTGCCAACGCCTCAAACCTGGCGCTCGTGATTACCGGGATCGCCATACTAATTGGGCTCGTATTGGCCTCGTCGCTCGGGCTCTCGCTGGAGCCCACTTTCAAAGAAACAGAATTACGCATCCACCTGGAGGGCGCGCCCGGCGCGTCCCGCACGGCCATGGTGAGCGTCCTGGGCGAGGCCTGTCGTGAGTTTCAGGCGATTCCCGGGGTTCGAAATTGCGGCTCGCACGCCGGACGCGCTATCAAGGGCGATCAGGTCGTAGGTATCAATTCTGGCGAGATCTGGCTGAGCCTGGATCCTGGCGCCGATTATGATGCGACCACGGACGCGATTCGACGGGTTTCAGGCGGTTTCCCTGGAATGTCAACTGAATTGCAAAGCTACCGGCCGGAGCGTCTTGACGAGGCGCTGTCCAGGCCTGAAAAGGACGTCGTCGTGCGCCTCTATGGCGACGACTTCGAGTTGCTGCGCAGTAAGGCCGAGGAGATTACCAGCCTCATTTCAGGGATTGACGGCGTCGCCACCGCTGAAGTCGAACTACCGGTCGAAGAACCACAGGTTGAAATCGAGGTGGATCTCGCCGCTGCCGAACGCCATCAGGTTAAACCGGGCGATGTGCGCCGCACAGCAACGACGTTGATGGCTGGCCTTCCCGTCGGCAACCTTTATGAGGAACAAAAGGTGTTTGATGTGGTCGTCTGGAGCGTGCCCGAGATACGCAACAACCTCGACGACCTGGAAGCGCTGTTGATTGAAACGCCGGGCGGTCTGGTCCCCCTCCGCGATCTGGCAGACGTCCGTATCGCGCTGGCGCCCATCGTTATCCAACGGGACGCCACTTCCCGTTTCCTTGACGTCAGCGCCAACGTGGCTGGGCGCTCGCCTGCGGCCGTGCAAGCCGAAATCGAGAACCGCCTGGGCGAGATTGCCTTACCGATGGAGTTTCATGCCGAAGTCTTCGCCGAATCGGCCGAATGGGACGCGTCGCTGAACCGAGTTCTGCTGGCTGCGCTTATCTCGGTTACCGGGATCTTCTTTCTCTTGCAGGCCGCGTTCCAGAGCTGGCGGCTCGCAGCGTTGACCTTTTTGACTTTACCTGCCGCCCTGGTCGGCGGCGTGCTGGCTGCGCATCTAGATGGCGGCGTTCTCTCTTTAGGCGCGCTCTTTGGCTTCCTCGCCGTCCTGAGCATTGCGGTGCGCAACAGCGTCGTACTGATCACTCGCCTCCATCGCCCAGAACAGCAGGGAGACCAGGAGATTCGCCTACAACACGTGCAGCGCGGCGCAACCGAACGCCTCACGCCAATCCTGATGACGGCATTAACCACCGCACTGGCCCTCCTGCCCTTTGTCATTCGAGGCTACGTCCCCGGTAACGAAATCATTCGGCCTATGGCAGTGATCATCCTTGGCGGGCTGGTTACGTCGACGTTACTGCAGCTTTTCGTATTGCCTGCCCTATTCCTACGCTTTGCCCCCGGCGCGGCGCCGCTTAAATCAGGCTGGGAGGAAACGCCTGAGCCGGCGCCGGAGGCAGCGTAACCGGTTCGCACCCGCGGTTTCTTACCGCGCTCGCCCCGGCAAAAAAATGGTCGTAGTCGCGGTTTCTTACCGCGCCTCGGAGGAAATGCAAGATGACTGGCAGTAATCGTTACTCGACGGTAATCCTGACGGTCCTTTTTTCTCTTCTCATGGTGACCTGTGCGACGCCTGTCGAAACCTCGG
The DNA here is from genome assembly GCA_025929715.1 of Anaerolineae bacterium. Classification (GTDB taxonomy): domain Bacteria; phylum Chloroflexota; class Anaerolineae; order Promineifilales; family Promineifilaceae; genus JAAYYY01. The sequence goes on from JAICPS010000018.1 coordinate 9,496, forward strand.
GCAAAATCGAACCTGTACACCTGGAACCCATTGCGGGAACAGAACTCAACCGTCTGACCTTAACCGAGAGGGCTGCTGAACGGCTCGGCATCCAGACCGCGCCGGTGCGCGAAGAGATTGTGAATGGTGAACGGCGAAAGATCATTCCTTACGCCGCTGTCGTATACGATGTGAATGGGGGCGCCTGGGTTTACACCAGCAGCGAACCCTTAACGTTTGTACGGGAGGCCATCGTTGTCGAGAGAATAGAAGGCGATGTGGCCGTCCTGCTCGAGGGCCCCGAGCCGGGCACAGAGGTAGCGATTGTGGGTGTCGCCGAATTATATGGCGCCGATACTGGAGTTGGATAATGAACGAGATGCAATGGATCGTTGCCAAAAGTCTTAGGTATCGATACCTGGTCATGTTTGGCGCCGCAGCTCTGGTCATCCTGGGTATTGCACAAATTCGGACAATGCCGGTCGATGTCTTTCCCGAATTTGCACCGCCGCGCGTAGAGATCCAAACCTCTAGCATCGGACTTTCTTCGGCGGAAGTAGAAGCCCTGGTCACCATTCCCCTGGAAGAGGCGCTGGCCGGCACACCCGGACTTGACGTAATGCGTTCAAAGTCTGTTGAGCAGCTCTCGTCCATCCTGCTCATTTTTGAACCCGGTACAGATCTGATGGAGGCGCGGCAGTTAGTCCAGGAACGATTGTCCATCGTGGCGCCTTCTTTGCCAAGCTGGGCCACCCCTCCCTTTATGATGCCTCCCCTCTCATCGACGGCACGAACCGTCAAGATCGGCATTACATCTGACGAGTACTCCGTGATGGATCTGTCCATGATCACCTATTGGACGATCAGGCAACGCCTCCTGCGCGTGCCCGGCGTCGCCAACGTGGCTATCTGGGGCCAGCGCAAACACGTCCTCCAGGTTCAAACAGCCCCCGAACGGATGTTGGAGCACGACGTGACCTTAAATGAGGTTGTGAGGGTCACGTCGGACTCGCTAGATAGAGGTCTGATTCCGAACACAAGGCATGGAACGGTCATCGGTACTGGTGGATTCATCGAGACGCCTGACCAGCGCCTGCAGATCCGCCACGTGTTGCCCGTGGTCACTTCAGAAGACCTTGCTTCTGTCCCCATCTATGAACGAATTCGCAGCGACGGCCAGCCGATACTCTTGGCTGATGTAGCTGATTTCGTCGAGGGCACCTGGCCCATGATCGGCGATGCGGTCGTCAATGACGGCGAGGGCCTGCTGCTCATCGTCGAAAAGTTTCCATGGGCCAACACGGTCGAAGTCACGAGAGGCGTTGAAGAAGCAATTGACGAAATGCGGCCCGGTTTGCCGGGCATCGAAATCGATACCACCATCTTCCGGCCAGCCACGTTTGTCGAGGTCGCCATCGAGAACTTGACCAACTCGATGCTCATCGGCGCCGGACTCGTCGTTCTGGTTCTCTTACTCTTCCTTTGGGACTGGCGGATATCCCTGATCAGCGCCACGATCATTCCCGTGACCGCCGTCATAACCCTCCTCGTGCTTTCCTACTTTGGCACAACCCTGAACGTGATGGTTCTAGCCGGTCTCGTCATTGCCATCGGCGCCGTCGTCGACGACGCCATCGTCGACGTCGAGAACATTGTCCGGCGTCTCCGTCAGGCGCGCCGCGAGGGCAGCGATCTGCCCACGGAGTCCATCGTCCTAAATGCCTCGGTCGAAGTACGCAACGCCATCATTAACGCCTCGCTGATCGAAATGACCGCCTTGTTGCCCGTCTTCTTTATGGAAGGGCTGGCCGGTTCCTTTTTCAAGCCGCTCGCCCAGGCTTATGTTGTCGCGACGCTCGTCTCGCCACTGGTAGCCCTGACAGTCACCCCGGCGCTAATCTATATCCTTCTGTCCAACGCACCGGTCCGCGAGCGGATTTCGCCCATCGTCCCGCGCCTGCACCGTGGCTATGACAGGCTGCTGTCTCGCAGCCTCAAAACGCCGCGAATGGCGTACGCGACCATGGGCAGTCTCATGCTCGCCGGCATCCTCGTCGTACCATCCCTTGGTCAGGAACTGCTCCCGGAGTTCAAGGAGCGCGACTTTCTCATGCATTGGTTGGGCAAGCCCGGAACCAGCCATCCCGAGATGGTGAGGATCTCCACGCTGGCCTGCCAGGAGTTGCGCACAATTCCGGGCGTCCGCAACTGCGGATCGCATATCGGCCAGGCGCTCGCCATGGATGAGGTTTACGGTATCTACTTCGGCGAGAACTGGATCAGCGTCGATCCGGCTGTGGATTATGACGAGACCCTCGCCAGCGTTCAGGCCTTGGTCGACGGCTACCCCGGACTTCGTCGTGATGTGCAGACCTATCTGAAGGAACGTATCCGAGAGGTGCTCACCGGATCAAGCTATCCGATCATCGTGCGCATTTATGGCCAGGACCTCGAAATTCTGCGCGCAAAGGCCGAGGAGGTGCGCCAGAAACTTTCCGCAATTGAGGGCCTCACCGATTTGCATGTAGAACTATTGGTAGATATCCCTCAAATAGAAATCGAGGTAGACCTGGAGCGAGCGCAACGCTATGGACTGAAACCAGGCGATGTGCGTCGCGCGGCCGCCTACGTGGTGCAGGGGATAGAAGTCGGCGACCTGCATACGTCCAACCGCACCTTCGACGTCACTGTTTGGAGTACGCCCGACGCCCGCAGCACGCTAACCGATATTCAGGAAATGCTGATAGACACCCCCACTGGCGAAAAAGTGCGGCTAATAGATGTGGCCGATGTCCGCATCGTACCCACGCCCAACGCGATCAACCGCGAAAACCTGGCGCGGCGCATTAACGTCGAGTCAGCCGTCAGTGGCCGTGACCTGGGCTCTGTCGTTGTCGAAGTAGAACAGGTCTTACAGGAAGTTGAATTTCCACAGGGTTACCATCCGGAGCTGATAGGCGAATATGCGGAGCGACAGGCCGCTCAAGAACGCATCTTGATCGCGGGCATCGTCGCCATGATTTTAATTTTCTGCATCCTTCGCATGTCCCTCGGCAGCTGGCGGCTGGCAGCCATGTCCTTCCTCAGCCTCCCGCTTGCCCTGGTGGGTGGCGTGCTGGCGGCGTTTTTCGTCGGAGGTGGCACGCTTTCGCTCGGTTCGCTGGTCGGCTTTCTGACAATCCTGGGTATCGCTGCACGGAACGGTATCATGCTGATCAGCCACTATCAGCATCTGGAAGAATTTGAAGGCGAAACGTTTGGCCTGTCCCTGGTCATGCGCGGCGCGCGAGAACGTATTGCCCCGATCATGATGACGGCGTTAACGGCAGGTCTTGCCCTCGTGCCCCTCGCCATCGCCGGCAACATTCCTGGTCACGAAATCGAGCACCCCATGGCCATCGTCATCCTCGGTGGTTTGATCACCTCGACGCTGGTCAACCTGTTCATCGTGCCGGCCCTATATTTGGTCATTGGCAGAGGAAAATCGCCCTCCCCGCCGGCCACTGGCAGTGCGCCTCTACCTGCCTGATGGGTGCGTCTGTGCACTAATCGCGAAACAAGAACAATCGTTCAAAGAATGGTTCGTGTGCGAGCCGGACGCTAGAACTGCGCCTTCCCTGTGAGTGACGCATACCACTCATTCAAAAACGCCATCGCTTCGTCAAAGCGGCTCGCCGGCAGCAGTTTATAGCTTGTGATTTCAAAGCGACGGTAAAGCTCGCCATAGACGCCGCCATATTCATTGCGCCCCGTCTTATTCGATAGCTGCATGGCGATCGCTTTCACCGCTTGGCTTATTTGCATGGCCTGATCCGGGGTCACGTGCCGGCCGCTATCACCTAATATCGCTTCGACCTCCTCGAGCCGCTCGGCATAGGATGTCAATTGCCAGTCATGCACATCCAACCGCCGGGATTGCTCGTCGAGCTGAACTTCCATGAAAACCTGTTGCCGCGCTAACCTGACCAATGCCTGCAACATGCGGTACGCTTGCGCCGCCTCGCTGCGACTCGACTGCAATAGATCTTCCAGTTCTTGGTCGGTGGTTAACCGTCCTTCCCGGAACGCTTCGGCAAGGACCCGGTAGCACTTTTCCTGGTAAATGATCAGACGTTCCCGCACTTCGGGCTTGACGCGGTTGGTATTGATGCTAAACAGCCAGCCATTGAGATAATCGATAGGCAGGCAATTCGTTACCTGCGACCCTCCTCCGCGACCACCAGAAGGGGTAAATGTAATGTTTACCCCTTTCACCTGTTTCCTCATTACAGGGTCGTCGGTAATCCTGCGCATCTGGCCCTGGTAAGACACGCCGAGCAGCTCACACATCTGGCGAATCGAGACGTAGACCTCTTCGTCGCCATTCCCCTGAACCAGGACGGCGGTGATCTCATCATCGTAAAAGATTACTTGCTTCTGCTCGACCGGTACGAGAGCATTCTCGTCGCTCATTCTACTCCTCCCTTACAATCTGCCGCGTCGCCGGCCGTGTCGGTATCTGTAACTCGCCACCCTCCACCATATCCAGGGAAGAACGCAGCAGAAAACGCACCAGCTCGTTGATACCCACCCGCTCCGCGTCGGCCAGCGCCGCCACGTGCTCGATAAGCTCCGGCGTCAGCAGATAGGTCTTGCGCCTCAACGGGTTCCCTTGTTGACTACGCGAAGGCGCTTGTTCCTCTTGTGCCCGTTGCGCTTCGTCGCGCGCCGGACCGGATATAGCGTCACGCCAGCCGGGTCGGGTTTCGGCCGGTTGGGATAGTTTGCTCGCGAGATCTCTTTTACGCGCCACGGTTAATGACCTCCTTCGCCAGCGCTTCATACGCCCGCGCGCCGGCGCTGTCCGGCTCGTATTCGCCAACGCTGATGCCGTCCAGCGTAGCTTCGGCCACGCGCACGTTAATGGGAATCACGGTCTCGAAGACCAGCTTGCCAAATCGCTGCCGCGCGGCGTCTTCGATTGCGGTGGTCAGCGAGTTGCGCCGATCATACATCGTCAGAGCGATACCGGTCATTTGTAGGCGGGGATTAATCTCCTGCACCTGCTGCACTATGGTCAAAAGCTGGTCGACGGCTTTGTAAGCATAGGGATGAACTTGTAAAGGGATAATTATCTCTTCCGCTGCCGCCAGGGCATTGACCGTGAAAAAGCCGAGGCTGGGCGGCCCGTCCACCAGGATCACGTCATACATGTCGGCTACGGGCTGCAGGGCCTTGCGCAGGCGCGTATTGCGGTCGATAGCGTTAATGAATGCCAGCTCGGCTCCGGCAAGGTCCAGATTGGCGGGAATCAGGTCGAGCTGCCGGCGCACGGGCAGGATGGCGTCGCTGGACTCACGCGGTGCGCTCATGGCGTCATACACCGTTCGCGCCGCCGTTCCCGGATCCAGACCCCAGCCCGTCGTGAGGTTGCTCTGAGGATCAAAATCAACCAGCAACACCCGGTGCCCGGCGCGCGCCAGCTCCGCGCCCAGATTTTGCACCAACGACGTCTTGCCCACCCCGCCCTTCTGGCTCACAACGGCAAAAATTCGGGTCATAGGTTTCCTTTGGTGGTTATCTCAGGTGACCAGGTGCCCGGCACTTTTTTTGGGAGCCGGTCACCTTCGTGAAAGAAATTGCTCACTCAGTATACCAACGTTTACCATAGCGTGCACAAACGTACCCAGGTATGTTTATATACGCTTATGTACACATAAGCGTACTTCTACACACATTACTCACAGTCCGAGGCAGAGTTGCAGCTCATGCATCGAAGAACAACACGGCACAAGAAGCACCAAGCGTTCATCCTCGACGGCAACGCCGATTCTTGGTGGGCACTGAAGAACCGCGAGGCGCTCAGAGCCAAAATTTCTGCGCTTCAAGCATCTTTCCATGCGGGCGGCTCCATAGGGGGCAGAATTCCCACCAAACAGTATTAAAAGGCAAATTCATTGAACCTCAAGCTACTAACGGATCACGTCACGGTAGGGCGGAACAAATGAAGTCTCGCAATTCTACTAGAAACTAAATGCACGTCGCAATGTATCCTTATGCACACTCTAACGTACTTAGATTTACATTTATTTACTTATGTGTACATAAGTATACAATAGTGCAACTGCAGACTGTGGATACCGCCATCACTTCATCGTGGTAACGTCAGTCGCGGTTACAAAGCCGCGAGAAGCGGCCACCACGAGCCATACCCAACGTGCAGCCACTAGAGAAATCAGGTAAATTGTTGCTCGGTAGCGCAGCAAGATTAAGCTACTACGGAGAAGAAGCCTTTGCTCTCGTTGCTCATCAAGCGCATCGAGCCTCTAAACGAAGAGGCCGTTGCCGACGCGGAAGTACGTTTCGCGAAACTGACCAAGCCACCGGGCAGCCTCGGCCGCCTTGAAATGGCGGTTTCCCAGCTGGCAGGCATTAGCGGGCAGCCTTTCCCACACATCCGCGAGAAAGTAATTATTCTCATGGCTGCCGACCATGGCGTTGTGGTCGAAGGCGTCAGCCCCTATCCCCAGGCTGCCACAGAGCAGATGGTTTACAACTTCCTAAACGGTGGCGCGGCAATAAACGTTCTCGCCCGCCACAGTGGTGCGCGCCTGATTATCGTGGATATGGGCATCGCCGCCAGACCCATCTCGCACCGCAACATCGTCGATCGCCGCATAGCGCAAGGCACAAACAACATCGCTCGCGGGCCGGCGATGACCAGCGGGCAGGCCGAACAAGCTGTGTCGGCCGGCATTGAGGTTGTCGAAGCCCAAATAGAGAAGGGGCTGGACATCGTAGCCACAGGCGACATGGGCGTTGGCAACACCACATCCGCCGCTGCCATCTGCGCCGCGATTACCGGTGAGAACCCTGAACAGATCGTGGATCGTGGCAGTGGCCTCGACGATGAGGGTCTGCAGCGAAAAATTGCCTCGGTACGCCGCGCGCTTTTAACCAACAATCCGGATTCTAGCGATGGTCTCGACCTTCTCGCAAAGATTGGGGGATATGAGATCGCAGGCCTGGCAGGGGTGATTCTGGGGGCCGCCGTACACCGTAAACCCATTCTCCTCGATGGCTTTGTCTCCACTGCTGCCGCCATGATCGCTGCGACCTTTACGCCGCGCGTAAAGCCCTACCTGATAGCCTCCCACCGGTCCCAGTCCAAGGGGCATACTCACATGTTGAAGTGGCTGGAATTGACTCCTCTCGTCGATCTGGATCTGTACCTCGGCGAAGGCGCCGGGGCTGTGTTGATCTATTCACTCATAGAGGCAGCGTGCAAACTGCTCACGGAAATGGCCACCGTGACTGAGGCAGGCATTTCCCAGAAAGAGTTGGAGGAAAATAGTTGAGACTTAGCGCCTGGGATTCTTTAGGCCCGTCTCCAGCTTGTTGCGCACTTCACGACTGACGCGGGCGGCAAGCGCCTGCTTATGCCGCTCGACGAAGTCGCGAACGGCGGCCGGATCGTAAGGAACCAGCTCTCGCAAAGCCCACGACAATGCCTTGACCACCATGTCGTCCCGGTCCTCTACGAGCAGCTCACAGACCGCAAGTGTGCGCGCGACATCCCCGGTGCCGCCCCGCGCTTTTGTATTCAGCGCAATAGTGCTGACCAGCGCCACCCGTCGCCACCAGCGATCATCCGACCGCGCCCAGCGATGAATCACCTCGTCGCCAATCTGTCCCCGGCGCCACGCCACGCCCGAAAGATAAGGAGCAAAGGTGTCTGTATCCGGCCAATCCTGCATGCCCTGTCCCAATCGCTCCAACAGCGGCGCGTCCAGCATATATAAGGTGGGGCGGTGAAAGTGGATTAGCTCGTAAGCAAACCAGCGATAGTGAGACGACCCCAGCGCAATCAGGGCGAGTGCCAGATCAAACACCACTTGCGGCTCGGTGGATTTGAGCCGAGCGCTAAACGAACGGCGGATCTCTCGTAGGTTCGCAGTCGAGCGCTCATCCTGGGCTTCAATCGTCGACTGAATCTCTTTTAGCAGTTGTGGGGTATCCCACTCATTCATCGCACCATCATCTGGCAGAGGCAGGCGTTCTCATAAACACGGTCGTACGGTTGTTCATAATTTGATTCAAACCCGATCTGAAGAGGCAGAACATGACACAAGAGTCGGTGCTAAGCAGGATGAGAATCATTTCGCATAGTATGACAAAATCATTTGACCAACGTATCTAGAAAGCGTGTACCCCAATTCTCCATCGCCGCTTCAAGCCGTTCGCTGCAGTCACAACCGCTGCACGCCCACGGTTCTTCCCCGTTCCAATCGCGGCACTTGCGCCGATCGTGGGCGTCCATGACTTTCGTTAGGTCGAAGTACTCTTCCCAGTAGGGGCGCTCCTCTAATAGTGGCTCGGGACAGTAGCAGACCTCCACCCAGCGCACAGTGCCATCCTCACACAGGCGAGCCTGCGCCATATTGCGCAAGTACTCACCTTCGGCAACAGAACCGCGTCCCAGGGTACCGTCTTCACTGGCCCTTAGCAGATCATGCCGCCTGTCGGCCTTTAAGCGTGCTCGAACCAGATATCGCATACGATCCAACTATAAAGCGCGCTTCCAAACTGCGCCAGCCATCCCATAACAAATCCACTGTTTACGCGACTGTAAGTATGACTGTAACACTGTCGCGGCAAAATTAGTAAAGGGTGAGTATTGAGCGCGGACACATCTATTTATTTCATTTAGTAGAAAAGGGGGTGATTCAGCGAACAGTTTGGCAGTGTTAGATACAGGTTATCGATGATGTATCCTCACATAGAGCGAACGGGAGATAAAAGATGAACAGAAGAACAAAACGGATATTCGTAGTGCTCCTGACCGTCATGCTGGCTCTAACCGTCGCGACAAGCGTAGCCTCGGCAACGACTTTCCGCACGAGTTTGACCGGAAGCCAGGAAAATCCTCCGGTCGAAACAAACGCGCGGGGACGGTTTGAAATCACCTTTAAACCAGACGGAAGCGCCGCAAGATTTAAACTTGATGTGATAAACATACAGAATGTCGTCGCCGCCCACATACATTGCGGCCCGGTCGGAGTAAACGGCCCGGTGGGCGTAACCCTGTTTATGGGTGGTCCCGTCTCGCCCAATGGCACACTTGCCAGCGGCACCCTCACCTCGCCCGACGAAGGCAACGCCTGCGGCTGGGAAGATATGACCGACGTTTTGGCTGCCATCCAGGCCGGCAACGCCTACGTCAACGTCCACACGCAGGCCCATCCCGGCGGCGAAATCCGCGGCCAGCTATAAGCTTGTCCACCAACCCTCTAGGGAAGGAGCCATTACAGGGGCCCGGTTGATACCAGGCCCCTGTTTTCATTTCCAGCGATTTGTTGAATCGCTGAAACCTCTTGACAACCCCACCCAACTCAATATAATACGCCACCGCACTATACGGAACAGAACAACAATGCACAAATCGACAAGAACCTTCACCAAAGAAAAACGAGAAAAGTGGGTCGCCTTCGTCCAGTCTCTGACCAGCGACGTCAATCCCCAGGCCGTGCGCCTGATCGACGAGATACGTGTGATCGCCCACACCCTTTACCAGATAGGCGAGCTTAGCGTCACCACCACGGGCCTCTCCTACGCCAAATACCGCCTGCTCATGGGCCTCTACTTTTGTGAGCGGTTAGAAGGCCGCTGCGATATGAACCCGTCCGAAATCAGCGAGCAGCAGGGCACCAGCCGCAACACGATCAGCGCCTTGATCCGCGATCTGGAAGAAGACGGCCTGCTCCAACGCTCTCTGGACAAGACGGACCGCCGCAAATTTAACATCGGCCTCACTGACGAAGGCCGCCGCCTGGTGCACGACCACGTCAGCAATCACTTCCGCACGATCGCCGGCTGCTTCGGCGTATTAGACCCCGACGAGCAAGAAACGTTCAGCCAGCTTCTGACGAAACTTAGCAGTAGCGTTTATCAAGCCCACGAAGAGGCCCGTGAAAGGGCTTTGTAGGTTTGTAATGAGCGCTTTGGCGCGGGAAAGGGCCTCAAAGCGCCTACTACGAACCGAGCAACAGCCACGTAGAGGAACACCCAAATGCAACTAACCCGCAATCGCGAATCCAGCGCCAGAGGCGCCCTCGGCCGCGCCATCGGCTACGTGGGCCGCTATCCGCGCGTGGCGGCGGTCGCCGTTCTTTCGCTGTTCATTGCCACCGCCGCCCAACTGGCCGTGCCCCAGCTCATCCAGGACATCATCGACGCCATTGTCACCAACGCCGCTAACCAGGCTATTCTGGAGCTGCCGGCAAACGTCCAGGAAATCGCGGCCGAGCGCCTGGGCCTGAATCTGGCCAATCTGCAGCTTGACCTGCAAAACGCGCCGCGCGCCATCGCCATCGCCGGCGTCACCATCGTCGTCTTTGCCATCGCGCGCGGCGGCTTTACTTTTGCCCAGCTCTACTCCTCCCAGGTGCTCTCGCAAAACATCGCCTACGAGCTGCGCAACGATCTCTTTGCCAAGATTCAGCGCCTCAGCTTCAGCTACCACGATCGCAACCGCACCGGCCAGCTGATGATCCGCGCCACCGACGACGTCGAACGGCTGCGCCTCTTTCTCGCTCAGGGGCTGCTCATGGCCCTGCAGGCCTTCGTTCTGCTGGGGGGCACCCTGATCATCTTGTTGCTCACCAACCTCTCGCTGACCCTCGTCATCCTGCCCATCCTGCCCATCGCTACAGTACTCTTCATGGTCTTCGGCCGTATGGCGCAGCCGCTGTTCCGCGAAATTCAGCAGCGGCTGGGGCGCGTCAACAACGTGCTACAAGAAAACCTGGCAGGCTTCAAGGTGGTCAAAGCTTTCACTACCGAACCGCGTGAAAAGGCCCGCTTTGGCGAGAGCATCGACGACCTGCTTGAGCAGCAGATGCGCGTGGCGCGCATCTTTTCCGCCCTCTTTCCCTTCATCTTTCTCACCGCCAACCTCGGGCAGGCCGCCATCCTCTACTTCGGTGGGCGGCAAATCGTAGAAGGCACGCTGACCCTGGGCGAGTGGCAAAAGTTCAGCCTTTATCTCATCTACATCTTTATTCCCATGGGCCAGCTCGGTTTCATCATCTCGCTCATGGCCCAGGCAGCCGCCAGCGCCGACCGCATCTTCGAAATACTCGACGCCGAGAACGAGGTGCAGGACCGGCCCGGCGCCGGCGCCTTGCAGGAAGTCAGCGGCCGCGTGCAGTTTGAAGACGTCTCCTTCCGCTACTTCTCACACGGCGAAGACGTGTTGCGCAACGTCGATTTCACAGCGCAGCCCGGCCAAACCATCGCCCTGCTCGGCGGCACCGGCAGCGGCAAGTCGACAATCATCAATCTCATCCCGCGCTTTTACGACGTATCTGAAGGCCGCGTACTCATCGACGGGCACGACGTGCGCGACGTTACCATCGACAGCCTGCGCCAGAAGATCGGCATCGTTCTCCAGGAAACGACCCTCTTCAACGACACCATCGGCGCCAACATCGCCTTTGGCCGCCCCGACGCCACCCAGGAGCAAATCAGTGCCGCCGCCAGAGCCGCGGCGGCCCACGACTTCGTCATGGAATTTCCGATGGGCTACGACACTCCGGTGGGCGAGCGCGGCTCCACGCTCAGCGGCGGGCAAAAGCAGCGCGTGGCCATCGCCCGCGCCCTGCTCATGGACCCGCACATTCTGATCCTGGACGACTCCACCAGCAGCGTGGACCTGCAGACAGAATATGAAATCCAACAGGCGTTGGACCGCCTCATGGAAGGGCGCACCAGCTTCGTCATCGCCCAGCGCATCAGCACCGTGCTCAACGCCGACCAGATCCTGGTACTCGAAAACGGCGAAATTGTCGCCCGCGGCGTGCATGAAGAACTGATGGAGACTAGTCCGATCTATGCGGAAATTTATCACTCGCAGTTGGAGGATGACGCCACGTAAAACGATTTTGTAAATCGTTTCGGCGATGAACGATATACAAAATCGTTCTGCGGCGAGCACGAGAATAATCCCATGCTAAACCGAGAAGAACGCCTCTTCAGCACTGAAACAGAAAAAGCCCAGCACCTCGGCTACACCATGCGCCGGTTCTGGGACTACTTCCGGCGCTACAGCCTCATCCTTCTGCTCGTCGCCGGCTTCATCATCGCCGGCACCTACATGCAGGTGCTCATTCCGGACCTCACCGGGCAGGTCGTCGATTGCTACCTCGGCCCTTACGCGGCCCAGCAGTTCAGCGGCGAGGATTCTCCATTCGCCAACATCCCTGGACTCGCCGCAGAGACGGCGCAGGAGACCAACGCCTTTAGCAACTGCTGGTATACGACACCACAATTCGACACCACCGCTGCGCAGACCCTCGCCGGGCTGGGCCAGCTCATCCTGCTCATCGTCGGCCTCTTCCTGGGCAGCGCCATTCTCGCTGGCCTGCAATTCTACCTGATGCAGTCGGCCGGCTACCGCGTGCTGCGTGATCTGCGCGTCGACGTATTCGAGCACGTGCAGCAGCTCGCCGTCGGTTACTTCACGCGCCATGAGGTCGGCGACGTAATGAGCCGCTTCGTCAACGACACCGACACCATCCAGCAGGTCGTCAGCTATGCGCTGGTCAACGTCTTGCAGGGCCTCCTGCTCATCGGCTGGATCGTCGTCAGCATGCTGGCCAAAAACCTGCCTTTTGCCGCGATCAGCCTGATCACCTTGCCCGCCATGTTCCTCGCCACGCGCTGGTTCTCCGCCCGGGCGCGGGCCGCCTTCCGCGTCGCGCGGGAGGAGATCGGCGACGTCAACGCCGACCTGCAAGAGAGCTTCTCAGCCGTGCGCGAGGTGCAGGCCTTCAGCCGCGAAGACGAAAACATCGAGCAGTTCCGCACCAGCAACGCCGCCAACCGCGACGCCAACATCCAGGCCCAGCTCTACACCAGCGCCCTGGCGCCAACGCTCGAGGCGCTCAGCTACGTCAGCCTGGCCATCGTCGCCGTCGCCGGCGGCCTGGCCATTCTCTCCCGGCAAAACCTGCTGGGATCAGGCATCTCCCTGGGCCTGATCATCACCTTCATCGGCTACACCCAGACTTTCAACCGCCCCGTGCAGCAGATTGCCGTGCTGTGGACCAACATCCAGAGCGCGATTGCCGGCGGTGAGCGCATCTTCGGCCTGCTCGACGAAGAGCCGGAGCTGCAGGATAAACCCGGCGCCATTGCCCTGCCACCTGTTGAAGGCCACGTGCGCTACGACGGTGTTTGGGCCGAATATAACGTCGACGAACCCGTGCTGCGCGGCATCGACATCGACGCCCGGCCGGGCCAGATGGTCGCCATCGTCGGCCCTACCGGCGCCGGCAAGACCACTATCATCAACCTGCTGCCCCGCTTCTGGGACGTCAGCCAGGGGCGCGTCACTATCGACGGTCACGACGTGCGCGACGTCACGCGCCGCAGCCTGCGCGAGCAGATGGGCATCGTGCTACAAGACAGCTTCCTGTTCGCCGACACCGTCATGAACAACATCCGCTACGGGCGCCCCGACGCCAGCGACGAAGAAGTCAAAGCAGCCGCCCAGCTAGCCCAGGCGGCCGACTTCATCGCGCGCCTGCCTGACGACTACCAGACCGTGCTCGGCGAGCGGGGTGGGGGGCTCAGCCAGGGCCAGCGCCAGCTGCTATCTATCGCCCGCGTGGCGCTCACCGACCCACGCATCCTCATCCTGGACGAAGCGACCAGTAGCGTCGACACGCGCACCGAGCGCAAAATCCAGGCCGCCCTCGATACGCTGCTCGAAGGCCGCACGAGCTTCGTCATCGCCCACCGCCTCAGCACCATCCGCAACGCCGACCAGGTGCTGGTCCTCGACCAGGGCCAGATCGTCGAACGCGGCACGCACCAGGAACTATTGGCGAAGAGGGGCTTCTACTATGATTTGTATATGAGCCAGTTCCGGCGAGAAGCCGTGGAAGA
>JAICPS010000212.1 GCA_025929715.1 Anaerolineae bacterium
ATTCCCCTCGTGCAGTACACGCAGCCTCCGCTCACCTCGGTACGCCAGCCTATAGATGCGGTCGGCGAACGGGTCGTGGATATGCTACTGAAGCAGATCCAGGGCGAGGTGATCGACCGGAAGGGTGTCTTGTTGCAGCCTGAACTGATCGTTCGGGCTTCGAGTTAGTGTTCGGCGTCATCCTGGGTCAAACGAAGTATCTCGTGCACGAAGCGTGCCAAGGGGATTCTTCGCTCCGCAGACGCCCATGCAGCATGGGACCCGCGCATTAAGACGGGGTCTCAAATATGAGGAACTTGTGCCCTTAGAAGCCGTAATTTTTGATCTGGACGGTGTGATTACCGACACTGCAGAATATCACTTCCAGGCCTGGAAACGCCTGGCAGATGAAGAAGGGATATCTTTCGATAGAGCGGACAACGAGCAACTGCGCGGCGTGTCACGTCGAGAGTCATTGCAACGAATTCTGCGCGACCGGCCGGTGAGCGAAGAACAGAAGTTGGAGATGATGTCGCGAAAGAATCGCTATTACCAGGATATGCTGCAGCAGATCACGCCGGACGACCTACTGCCGGGCGTCGAGGCGCTGCTGGGCGAATTAGATGCCGCCGACGTGCCTTACGCCATTGCTTCCGCCAGCCGGAACGCGCGAGAGGTCGTGCTGCGCCTGGGTATTGGCGAGCGCCTGGCAGCCATCGCCGACGGCGCGAGCGTGCCGCGTACCAAACCCGCGCCGGATCTCTTTCGGTTTGCCGCCGCACAACTAAACCGGCCTCCGCGCGCTTGCCTGGTCGTAGAAGACGCGGCTGCGGGCGTCGCCGCCGCATTGCGGGCGGGCATGCCGGCGCTGGCCCTGGGACCGGCCGAGCGCTTCATAGAATTAGACGGGGAGCAGGGTCGCTTCGCGCACCGGGTAGTTCTGGAAGGAGTGAGACTGGCTGAACTAAGGGCCATGGTCGATCCCGACCCGCTGTGGACCGTCGTTCAGAATGAATTTGACGCACGGCGCCAGCATCACCTGGAGACTGTCTTTACCACCGGCAACGGCTATTTTGCCAGCCGGGGAAGCTTCGAGGAAGGTTATCCGCGGGATGACGCGCTGACGCTGGCCCACGGTGTGTTTGACGACGTACCCATCGCGGTTACGGAATTGGTCAACTTGCCCAACTGGCTCGAGCTAAGGCTACAATTTGATGGGCAGCTATTCCGCCTGGATCAGGGAGAGATCCTCGATTTTCATCGTCGCCTGGATTTGCAGCGTGCGATAATACAGCGCCACGTGCGCTGGCGGGCGCCGCACGGGCTGGTCGTGGACGTCAGCTTTGAACGATTCATTAGTTACTCCCACATCCACCTGGCTGGGCTACGGCTGTTGGTGACGCCTGTTAATCGCGACACGGTGGTGGAGGTAGAGGCCGGCGTCGATGGGCACGTCGCCAACGACGACTTGCTGCACTGGGAGCACCTGGCTCAGGGTCACGAACTAAGCGACCAGCCTGCCGGCGGCCATCAGAATGGCAGCCAGCGTAATGCCGGCCAGCGCGCTGGCATAGTCTGGTTGCACAGCCGCACCCGACACTCGGCAATCGAGCTGTGCGCCGCTGCGTCGGCGGTTGCCGGCGGCACAGCGTTCCACGCCGCTAACTGCCCGCAACACCCGGGTCTGGGCCTGAAACAGAAGTTAGCCCAGGCGCAAACGTTGCAACTTGAGAAGCTAATCGCCTATACCACGAGCCGTGATTACGGCGACATTCGAAGCGAAGATTTGCGCGGGGTTGTGGAACGCGCCCTGGCGCAACTCGGCGGTCGCACTTACGATGAGCTTAAGCGCGCCCATCTTCACGCCTGGGAAAGCGTATGGAGCGATGTGGACGTGCTGATTGAAGGAGACGACGAGGCGCAACTAGCCGTTCGCTTTAATCTGTTCCAACTGCAGATAGCAGCGCCTCGCGATGACCATCGCGTCAGTATCGGAGCCAAAACGCTCAGCGGCCTGGGCTACCGGGGACACGTCTTCTGGGACACAGAGATATTTATTCTCCCCTTCTTCACCTATACCCAACCCGAGATTACGCGCAACCTGCTTTGCTACCGCTATCACACGCTGGAAGGTGCGCGGCGCAAAGCGCTGGCAAACGGTTATCGTGGCGCGCAGTACGCCTGGGAGAGCGCGTTGACCGGGGACGAGGTAACGCCTACGTGGGTCCCGAACTTTGCGGGCACGGGCCTGGTGCGAATTTGGACAGGCGACATCGAGATACACATCACCGCGGACGTTGCTTACGCCGTCATGCAGTACTGGCAGACAGCATGTGACGACGATTTCATGTGCGATTACGGGGCAGAGATAATCTTGGACACAGCACGCTTCTGGGCCGATCGCGCCGAGGAGGAAGAAGTCGACGGCGAACGCCGTTATTCTTACCGTGACGTTATTGGTCCTGACGAATACCACGAGCACGTAGACAACAACGTCTACACCAACCGCATGGCGCAGTGGCACCTGGAGACCGCAGATTCTGTTTGGGATTGGCTGCAAGGCGCCTATCCTCAGAAGGCAAAGGCGTTAGAAGAAGAGCTGAACCTCACGCCGGAGGAATTGGAACGCTGGCGCGACGTGGCGCGGCATATTGTTATCCATCACGACCGTGATAGCGGCCTGATGTTGCAATTTGAAGGTTTCTTTGAGCTGCAGGAAGTCGATTGGGAGCAGTATGAGGAGCGTACTCAGTCGATGCAATTTCTGTTGGGCATCGAGGGCGCCAATCGTAGCCAGGTGATCAAGCAGGCCGACGTCATTATGCTGCTTTGCCTGCTTGGCGATCAGTATGGCGAGAAGACGTGGCAGGCTAACTGGGACACCTATATGCCGCTGACCGATCACCAATATGGCTCCTCGCTGGGACCAAGTTTCCACGCCTGGGCAGCCTGCGAGATAGGGCGACCAGACGAGGCTTACGAGCATTTTATGCTTGCGGCACGCGCAGATCTGCGTGACGTGCGTGGCAACGCCGGACATGGCATCCACGCCGCGTCGGCCGGCGGCGTCTGGCAGGCCATCGTCTTTGGCTTCGCCGGGCTGCAATTAGGTGATGATGGTTACGATCTTACGCCCCGGCTGCCGTCGCACTGGCGCCGCGTACAGTTCAAATTTCGCCATTGTGGCGAGCAACATACTGTAGTCGTCCATCAGGATGGCGTCCATCAAGATGGCGTCCATCAGGATGCGACCAACCACGATCAGACCCTCAAGAAAGGAGGTGAAGTGGAGAGAAATGCCGATTGATTTCCGACAACCGACTATTCATAATTCAGATGCTAGAGAGGAGATGAAAAATGACTCGCAAATGGTATAAGCTTCTGGCGTTTTTTCTTGTGCTAACCATGGCCCTGGTGGCCTGCGGTGGGCAGGAAGAAGAGCCGCCGGCAGGCGCTGATGGGGAACAAGATGTACCGACAGAAGCACCTCCTGTTGAGGAAGAGCCGGAGGCCGAAGAAGAACCGCCGGCAGAAGAAGAACCGCCGGCAGAAGAAGAGGAGCCCGCAGAGGGTACCGGCGCCGAGCTACAACTAATGGGATGGTCCAGCTCGGAGGCAGAGAATACCCGCCTGCAGGCGGTCATCGACGATTTTAACGCGGCAAACGGGAATATCCAGGTCAATCTGAATCTGGTACCGGATTACGACACGAGGCTGCAGACCAGTCTGGCAGGCGGTGCGCCGCCCGACGTTTTCTACATCGACAGCTTCAGGCTGCCGGACCTGGTAGACGCCGGCGCGGTGGAACCGGCTGAAGGGCGCATCGAAGACCCCGACGACTTCTACGAGAGCCTGCGCGATGCCTTCACCTATAACGGGACGTTCTACTGCCCGCCCAAGGATTTCAGCACGCTGGGTCTGCAGTACAACACCGATATGTTCGACGCCGCCGGCCTGGAGTACCCCAACGAGGACTGGACGTGGGATGATCTGCGTAGCGCGGCCGAGCAATTGACCAACGAGGAAGAAGGCGTCTATGGCATGGTCCTCAGCGCCGACTTCGCGCGCTGGATCGCTTTCCTCTACCAGGCGGGCGGTGAAGTGGCCAATGAAGATTTCACAGAAATGACTATCAACAGCCCTGAAGCGCAGGAAGCGATGGACTTCTACGTCAACATGGTGTTGGATGGCTTTGCCGCGCAGCCTGCCGATCTGGACAGCGGTTGGGCCGGAGAGGCCTTCGGCCGGGAGCGAGCGGCCATGTCCATGGAAGGCAACTGGATTGTACCCGCCCTGGCGGATGGATTCCCAGACGTGAACTACGGCGTCACCCAGCTTCCGGCCGGGCCGGCCGGCGAAGCCACCATGGCTTTCACCGTCTGCTACGGCGTGCCCGCCGACATCCCGGACGAGCGCAAAGAGGCGGCTTTTGAGGTTGTCAACTACCTCACCGGCGCCGAGGGCATGAAGGCCTGGACAGACCTGGGACTGGCGATGCCGACGCGCCAGAGTCTGCGCGACCAGTGGTTGGAACAGTTCCCCGACTTGCAACCATTCCTGGACGGCGCGGAACACGCGCGAGCGTGGCAGTTTGTGACCGGCTTCCAGGACGTGCTAGACACCGTCAACAATGGGCTACAGCAAGCCTTCGCCGGCACGATGACGTCTGAACAGGTATTGGAACAAGCGCAAGAAGTGGGCACAGAAGTGCTGAACCGTTAGGTTCGTGATGGGTAAAGGTGCCCGGCACTTTAGAAGCGCCGGGCACCTGAGGAGGTGATGCACCATGGCAAGCGGAATCAAGGGTCAGGACCGGGAAGACGCGGTAGCCGGATGGCTATTCATGACGCCTGCGCTCATCGTCTTCATCGTATTCCTGATCATCCCTATCATCTTTGCCCTCTATTTCAGTCTTACCGACTGGAATGGCATCAGCCCACCGGCCGAAGCGAATTGGGTGGGCCTGGACAATTATCAGACGGTCCTGTTGGAAGGCGGAATTCGCCAATCGGACTTCTTTAAGGCGCTCAAGAATACCACGTATTTCGCTATAGGTGTGGTGCCCCTGCAGACGATCCTGTCCTTGTTGCTGGCAGTCATCATCAACCAGCGGCTGCTGCGCTACAAGGAATTCTTTCGCACGGCATATTACTTTCCATCGATTACGTCCTCGGTAGCCATCAGCCTCATCTTCCTCTTTCTCTACCAGAGGAGCGGGCTGGTGAACAATGCGCTGGAGTTTTTGACGTTTGGCGCCTGGGAGCCCGTGGCCTGGATGTCCGACGCCCGTGGACTCTTCCACATCATCCTCGAGGCGCTGGGCGTCACGCTGCGGGACGGTCCGGAATTCTTGCGCGGCGAGCTGCTTGGCCTGACGGTGTGGGATTGGATCAGCGGGCCGAGCGTGGCTCTGATGGCAATCATGATCATGAATACCTGGACGACCATCGGCACCATGATGATCATTTTCGTGGCGGCGCTGCAGGATATTCCCGGCAGCGTTTATGAAGCGGCCCAGGTGGATGGTGCGACGGCCTGGCCTACTTTTCGCCGCATTACGGTACCCCTGCTGCGCCCCACTATTTTCTTCGTGGTGACCCTGGGGCTGATCGGTACCTACCAGGTGTTTGACCAGATCTACGTCATGAGTAGCGGAGGACCGGCAAAAACAACGCTGACGATGGCCTACATGGTCTACCGCAATGGCTTCCGCAACAGCGAGATGGGTCTCGGCGCGGCTATCGCCATCTTGCTCTTCGTGATCATTTTTGTCCTGACTTTGATTCAGCGACGTATTACGGGAAGCGAGGCAGAACAGTAAGGAGAACCATCATGGCAAGTATATCTCCAACGATCGCCGAGACCCCGGCACAAGAAGTTGACTGGACGGCGCGCCTGCGCCTGATCCTTTCTTATGCCATTCTTTTCCTGTTGGCCTTCACCTTTCTCTATCCTTTCTTGTTGACAGTAACGACCAGCTTAAAAACGCTGCCTGAGATCAACGAGAATCCGGTCGCCCTCATTCCCGAAACGTGGACGCTCGAAGGCTATCTGGCAATGCAAAACTTGAACGTGGGCCGCTGGATGTTCAACAGCGCCTTCGTGGCTCTGGCAATCACGGTGGGAAACGTTCTCTTTGCCAGCATGGCGGGCTACGCCCTCGCGCGCATCCCCTTTCCCGGGGGTAACCTGCTGTTCCTGACGATTTTGGGCACAATGATGATTCCCGGCATCGTTCTGCTCATCCCTATGTTCATCATCCTCAAACAGGTGAACTTCATCGACACTTACATGGGTCTGATCTTTCCCAAAGTGACGACGGCCTTTGGCGTCTTTTTGATGAAGCAGTTTTTCGAGTCGATTCCCAAAGACCTGGAGGAGGCGGCGCGCATCGACGGCGCCAACCGCCTGCAAATGTTCTTCCGCGTTATCCTGCCCATCGCCCGCCCGGCCCTGATTGCCCTGATTATCTTCACCTTCCAGGGCGCCTGGAACGACTTCATGTTCCCCCTGATCGTCATCAGCGTGCGCCAGGAGCTTTATACATTGCCCCTGGGCCTTGCCGTTCTGCGCGGCGGCCTGGGCGAGAGTCTGCAATGGAACGCCATCCTCGCCGGTTCGCTTGTAACCACCTTGCCGATGGCGGTCATCTTTATTTTCTTCCAGCGATATTTTTTGGAGGGGATTAGCTATACCGGGTTGAAGGGGTAACAGGAGACTGGAGATTGCACTTCCGCCAACTAATCTCCTAATCTCCTGATCTCTCAATCTCATGCTATCTCCACCGAAGATCCTTGCATATTCCTTCCAGCTCTGGTGGCAAGAGTCGGTCGCCATGCTTTTGCTCAATGCGGCCTGGTTTGTGTTGCAGATACCTGTGGTGACGGGGCCGCCGGCGACAGCGATGGTTTACGCTTTGGTGCAGCGCAGTGCGGATGGCGAGTATTGGGGGCCGCGTGACGCGTGGCGGGAATTTCGCGCCCTGTTTTGGCCCGCTTGGCGTTGGGGCCTGCTCAACGCGCTGATTTGGCTGGTTGGGATCAGTAATCTCGTCAGCTACTGGCAGGCGCCGGGCATCTTGTGGTTTACCCTGCGCCTGCTCTGGATTGGCGCGCTGACGATGTGGCTGGCTCTGAACTTCTTCTACTGGCCCTTCTGGCTGGCTCAGGACGATACCTCGCTGCGCAACACGTATCGCAATTGCGGACGCTTCCTGCTACTGCATCCCGGGCCGGCGCTTACACTGGTCGGTCTATCCATCATTCTCGCGGTTGTGAGCCTGATTACCACGCTCCCGTTCACGCTGGGACTGATGTGTTGGCTGGCTTTACTGGGCACGACGGCCGTGCAGCGCTCGCTGGCGGCGCAGGCGGCGGGGCAGTCGTAGTCAACTTCCGTTCATTTCCGCCGCTAACATCTGTGCCAGCAACTCGCTACCCCTAGGCAGGAACGTCACGCGGCCCGCGCTGTCGAGCATCTTCTCCGTCTCCAGAATATCGAACATTGCCTCGGCGACGTCGGGATCCTGGCCGATCTTTTGCAGGGCGGCGCCGACGATCTG
>JAICPS010000239.1 GCA_025929715.1 Anaerolineae bacterium
GAAGATGATCGGAAACGTGGAAGTACCGCAGGATGCGTTCCTGGCCGTGCTTAAACTGGGTGATGAGTAACCCCCGCTCGAAAATTTGCCACATATGCCCGCCGAATGTCTGGCGGAAGCTACGCGTTATAGCTACGATAGAAGTTTAGCTGGCGATTTGTGGTTATGATCGAATATGAAACGACTGGAAGCAAGAATTTATGGACACGTTCAAGGTGTCTTTTTCCGCGATACGACACGGCGCGAGGCGCAGCGGTTGCAGCTCGTAGGCTGGGTACGCAATGAGGCGGACGGGAGCGTGAAGGTTGTGGTCGAAGGAGCGCCTGACGCTCTGGAAGAATTGCGGAAATTTCTGTATCGCGGTCCCTCCGGGGCGCACGTAGCGCGCGTCGAAGTAGACTGGCAGGAAGCGACTGGAGAGTTCAGTGGATTTCGCGTTCGGCACTAGGATGCACGGTAACGGCAGCCGCGAGCGGCTGGCATGGGCAATCCTGATGGTCAGTTTTCTGGCCTGGGTGGCAGCGATTATTGCCATCCCCCTGGCTATCAACGGCTTCTTGTATAACGCTTCCCGTCCGCTGATCCTGGCCGTGCAGGCCAATGAGGGGACGGTAGGCCTATCTGACGGCAATGGACAGCGAGATGCGATTTTTGTGGGGGAGCCGGCGCGAACAATGGAAGGCGACGCCAATATTTTGACGAATACCACGGATACGGCCCTTGTAAGTGTCTATACGCCCGATCAGTCTCAGGTACTGTCGCGGCTACACATATATGGCAATAGTAACCTGGAGGTATTGGAGGCGACGGCGCCGCGATTTGACATCAGCAATGATGCGTATGAAGTGGCACTTAATTTAATTAGTGGCCGCATGCGCATCATCCTGACAGAGCGAGATGGGCGGAGCATCAGAGTCCGCATCGCTACACCACAGGACGGCGAGGTGATTCTGGAGGAAGCGGGCCAATATTCGGTTCAGACGACGAACGCAGCCACAGCTATCATCGTCCTGGAAGGGCGCGCCAATGTGCTGGCGGAGGAGCGAGGGCTCGTTCTCGTTGCGAACCAGCGGGCCATGATCCCAGTTGAAGGTAACCTGAGTGGACCGTTGAGCAGCGAGCGGGAGTTGATGAACAACGGGGATTTCAGTGAAGACTCGCGAGGATGGTCTTTCGTCCAGGGCGACATTGAGTTGGCGGATCAGGCTGAGGTTTCCAGTAGCGTTATCGAACTCGACGGCGAGCACATCTTGCGTTTTCATCGTGTAGGTGTGGGTCACGCCGACGCTCTTCAACGCCAGGTAATTAACCAGGACGTAATGGATTATGCGTCGCTCGAGTTGTTCGTGACGATGCGCATCGTGCAGCAGAGCCTCGGTGTTTGTGGCCAGCAGGGTAGCGAGTGCCCATTGTTTGTGCGTATGGTGTATGACGACGTATACGGTTCAGAACAGGAGTGGCAACAGGGATTCTTTGCGGTCGGCGAGATCGTCGCCGATTCGACGCCGGACATCTGCCAGTTTTGCGCCGCGCCACATAATCCTCACCTCCGTGTACCTCTAAACCAGATTCACTCTTACCAGTCGGGCAATTTATTGGAAAAGCTGGCACAACAGAATATTCGTCCCCGTATCATCAAGAGCATCAGCCTGGTAGCGTCGGGCCACACATTTGAAACTCACGTGCTCGGTGTGTCGCTTATTGCGGTGGAGTAGGCAGGTGCCAGGCACTTTCAAAGTGCCCGGCACCTATTAATCATCCACAGTCCAATTCTTCAGCCAGGACTCAAGATCTTCAGGGGAGTTGGCTACGATGGGTAGGAAGCTGGCGCCCGGATAGTGCTGTTTGAACCAGGTTGAAGTGAGGATGCCGGGCCAGTGATGGGGGTTGACGGCAAGGACGAATCGCTCTTCAAGGTCACCCACGCCGGCATCGTCGGCGGAGAAGCCGAGGGTGTAACGACCGGCATAGCTACCGCGCGCCGCGGCGACAATCCACTTCTCGGTGGCGGTTGGGGGTAGCAGCACGTACACGCGCCGGTAATTCTGGCGCGGTTCGCCGCTTGGCACGAGCTGGGTCTGCTGTGAGGCGCGCACCAGACGCTGGGCCAGGAGGCGTGCACCCTGATCGCCTACGAAGCGAAGGTCGTAAAGTCCTTCGACGTCTGGCGTAAACGTGTATCGCCAGAGCGTGCGGTCGTCTTCCTGGCTGCTGCCCCTAAAGAGGGTTGTGGCTAGCCGCCCATCAGGGCGCTGCACGCGTAGTTCCACGAATGGGTGATTGCGCATGGACGAAGCCAACACGGCGACGGCCTGGCCAGGCTGGGGATGATCCGGCTCAAGCGTGATGTGAGTGTCGCCCGCTCCCACAATTGCCAGACTACGCTTAAAGCGACCGTCAGGCAGCATGACTGCATTTCGCCAGAAGACCGACTGCTGGCGTTTTGGCGCCGAGGGCGAGGACCGCAGAAAGATGGTGACGATGCTGGCCTCGGCCTGAACAGACAACCTGAGCGTTTCCCAACGGCTCAACGGCTGGGCGGGATCGCTCCACTTAATGAGCGGGCTGCTGGGATCGAGACCGCCGGTGGGATCGGCGCCTACCTGGAGGTTTACGTCACTGGCTTCCTTGCGGCTGCCCGGCGTTTCATCTTCACTGGACCAGGCTTGCCCCATGACAGACAGCTCATAGCGGTTGCCCTGGGCGGCAGGTATCTGCTGCCATAATCCCGCTGTGTGCGTGGCATACGGTGTGCGGACTCGCTGCGCGGGTCTCTCGTCAAGAGAGGCGGCGTTGAATTCTGGCTTCTGGTTCTTCCATTGCGGGTCGCCATCGCCAGGTTCCAGCCACCATGGCCCCCAGGCGGTGGCTACCTCTAACTGCTCGTCATTGCGGTAGGCGTAGAAATCTCCGTCGAAATCGCCGTTCGCCAGCAGGTTAACCTGTTCCATTAATTTACGATGCGGGTCGCTGCGAGCAGCGGCAACTCCCGCTGCCCGCAGCGACTCCGATTCTCTAGCTTTCCGGGATCTCGTACGTCTCTATTGTGTAGTTCAGCGTCTCCAGATAGAACGCTTCGAATGGATTGTCGTACATTGTCGTAAAGAGCAAGAAGGTTGTTCCACGGGTTTCAAAGAACGACGTGCCGCTGTAGTCTCCGCTGGGCGAGTTCCAAATGAGGCGTTCGCTGCCGTCTGGCTGCACCTCGTCAGATTGAATGTTGATATCGGTTGCATAGAAGCTGCGCAGAAGTTCCAGAGCAAGCGCACCGGCCTGCGAACGGCTGGTCTCCGTACCGTCGTCGTAGGTGATGTTTTGAATTACGGCGTGATCGTCCGGGGAGTAGAACGTATCGACCAGCGTATTTTCACCTTCGGTCTGCTCATAGCGCCAGGGCGTGGGAACTTCGATGGTGAACAGATTATTGGGGCCGGTGAACGTGTAGACCCAGTTGTATTCGACCTGCTCGGCGGCGGCAGTCGTGTCCACCTGAATCGTATCCACTAGCCGGCTATAGAGGTCGGAATAGGCGTCGACGTTGGCGTCATCAGACCAAAAATCGTAGGTATAAATGATGGCGTCGTACTGGTCATAAAGTGTGATGACTGTTTGCGGTACGCCTTCAAAACTAAGGTTCTTGGTGACCGACGCGACGCGAGTGTCGGTATCAATTTCCTGACTGACTTCGACGTAGTTGTCAAAGCCGGTGAAGAAATTAAGGTCACGGTATTCAACAAAGTTCGTGAACCCCGCGGCGTCGAGACCGATTCCGGTGTCGGTTATTTGAACGTAGATGAAACCCGAGCCGTCCGGCGCCTCGATGGAAGCGGAACCTTCGTCATTGGTGATCTCCCAGCCGGCCGGGGGATTCAGACTGAATGAGCCGTCTGGCTGTGTGTAGGGGGCGCTGGCAAGCTCAATCGTCGACACGGTCCCACCATTACCGGCATCAAGCGTGGGAAGCGCTTCCTTTGTTGGCGCGCCGGGCAGCCCTTGGGTAGGCGTTGGTTCTCCTATCGGTTCCACTGTGGGTACGTCAGTTGGCGTTGGCGGCACGTCGGTCGCCGTTGGCTGTGGTACGGCAGTATCGGTCGCTTGCGGTGGCGCCTCGGTGGGGGCTATGGTGGCTGCTGCAGTGGGTTCTTCACCACCTCCCAGACCGCACGCCAACGTGGGCAGCGCGAGGACGACTATAAAAAACAGTAGTGCACGAAACGAACGGAACATTATTTCCTCCGAGTAACCGGCTTGTTTTCGCCGTCGGGCGCGCCGGGATCTTATGTCGCGCCTATTTTATCATCTGTAAGGAATTTTAGTTACTTCTCTATGTGATTGGGACTAAAGGACTAGGACATGGTCATAGGTGCCAGGCACTTCCAAAGTGCCTGGCACCGGCGAACTAGTCGAATCCCAGCCCGCGCTCTTTCAGCGATACGTAGCGCTGGTGGCCGATGATGATGTGATCCAGCAGCTCGATATCGAGCAGTGCACCGGCCTGGCGGATCTGGCGGGTTACGTGGACGTCTTCTGGGGATGGGGATGGGTCGCCGGAGGGATGGTTATGCGCGACAATCATGGCCGCTGCGTTTTCTTTAATGGCATGGCGAAATAGCTCGCCGATGCGCACGACCGAGGTGTTTAGGCTGCCTTGATAAACGGTCTCAACGCGTAAGACGTGGTTGCGGGTGTCGAGGAGCACTGTGCGCAGATGTTCTTGCTCGAGCAGCATCATCTCTGACATAAGAAGATTGGCGGCGTCGGCGGGCGATGTCACTCTCGGCCGCTCTTCGGGAGCCGAGGCTAACAGGCGGCGCCCCAATTCGAGGGCGGCTTTGATCTCTACGGCTTTCGCAGGGCCAATGCCGTTGACGGTGCGCAGTTCTGCCAGCGAGGCGCGAGCAATGCCATTTAATCCCTCAAAATGGGCCAGCAGGCGTTCTGCGAGGCGCAACACGTTTTCTCCCCCGACGCCGGTGCGCATCATAATTGCCAGGAGTTCGGCGTTAGACATGACGCGAGCGCCGAGACGCGTGAGGCGTTCGCGAGGGCGCTCGTCCTCTGGCATGTCGCGAATCATGGGCGCGTATTGTACGTGGTTGTCTTGGATGTTTTCGAATGTCATCGCGCTGCTCCAGGATTATTCTATTGACCGGCACAGAAACGCTCCCCGCCCTCATCTTAGCACAAGATCATGGCACTGCCTTCATCAATTCGACAAGCTCGTCCCACTCTTCTGACGTCATGTGCAGCGTGACGCCGCCGAGCTCCAAGTGAAAGACCAGCTCGCCCTCCTCTTCACTTTGCCAGACAAAGTAGGATTCGGTTTCGGCGATGATGCCTTCGTCTTCTTCACTGCGGTTGTTTGAATTCATAGTTCCTCCGTGAATTCTACTTGATTGATACGCTAAATTGCGTCGGGTCCAGATCCTTCGTTTTACACATGGTGACAGGTCGAGTTCCGCCGCGCGTCAACGGCGGAAGAAGTTGCTAATAAAGAACCATAGGTTGGCGGGTCGTTCCGCAAGACGGCGCATCAGGTAGGGATACCAGGCCGTGCCATATGGTACATAGATTCGCACCTTGTAGCCACGACTGACCAGCCGCTCCTGCAGTTCGCGGCGAACGCCAAAAAGCATCTGCAGCTCGAAGGCGTCGCGCGGGAGATCGGTCTGTTGGGCGAAGGTGGTCGTGGCGTCGATCATCGTCTCGTCATGGGTGGCGATGGCCGCACGAACACCAGTTTCGCGAGCTTGCGGGCCGAGCAACATTTCCATCAGCCGCACGAAATTCGCGTCGGTATCTTTCTTATCCGGATAGGCTATCTCGGGCGGTTCCATGTAGGCGCCTTTACAGAGCCGTACGGAGGCGCCTTTGGCAATTAGATTCTGCACGTCAACCTCGCTGCGATAAAGATAGGACTGAATGACAACGCCTGTATTCTCGAATCCATAGTCCTCGTTTAGAGCGCGAAATATTTCAAGCGTAGTATCGACGAGCGTGCTTTCTTCCATGTCCATGCGCACAAATTGGCGACGCCTCGCGGCTTGCCGCAGGATGCAACGCATATTATCTAGCGCGAGCTGAGGATCGATCTTGACGCCGAGCTGGCTAAGCTTGAGCGAAACCCCAGCTCCGACACGATGCCTGTAAATGGCGTCCAGAAGGTCGAGGATTTCGTCGCGCGCCGCGCCCGCTTCAATGGGATCGGTCACACTTTCGCCGAGAAAATCCAGCGTTGCCAGCATGCCGCGTTGATTTAGCTGTCCGGTGACGCGCATGGCGTCGGCGATTGTTTCACCGGCTACAAAGCGGCTGGCAACGTACCAGGCTGGCGCGAAACTGGTCATCAGCCGGCGGGCCCAGGCGGCGCTCGACAGGTATAGTAAAGTAGCCCGCAGCCACCGTTCGGCATAGAAGTATAGCAGTATGATAATTAAGAGCGGCGCAAAAAAGTAGAGGTATGGGCGACTGTTTAGCGATTTCATTATTGAGGTTTCGTCGGCGCCATCGCAGGAACGACATTGGGCTGATTGTACTGGGGCGACCATGCCGTCGCAAAACACGATTGTATAGGAGAGAAGATTTGGGCCAAATTAATTAGTGCTGGTAAGGCGTAACTGTGTTTTTCTATGTGCCACATGGTGGAAAGTCGCAAGCGCAACGCGTTCGCTGCGTCAGATTTGCGCTTCTTAAATACACTCGCGGGTCAGGTAGTGACGGTCATTGAAAGCGCGCGATTGTACAATAATCTCGTGAACTACACGGGGCAACTGGCCAATGACGTGCATCATCGCACGCTAGAATTTGAGTCGGAGCGGGATCGAACGTTGGCAATCCTCGACAGCTTTGAAGAAGCGATTTCGTTATTATTGCAGGTGTTGAGAAACCTGCTGCCGAATGCGCTGGCATATTCGCCGCCGGGCGGCCGGGAACACGTGGAGAAGTGCACGGCCCTTAAAGATGGACGCCCGATGGTGTGGTTACGCGTCGAGGACAAGGGACCCGGCATTAGCTCGTCTGAAATTCCACGACTGTTTGACAGATGTTGCCGTGGAGAGGCCGCGCTATGTAGCGGAGCGCCGCGGACGGGTCTGGGCCC
>JAICPS010000044.1 GCA_025929715.1 Anaerolineae bacterium
GTCAGCGAGGCGCGCCAGCTTTTGCGTAGGGCGCTGCAATCACGCGAAGAGGAGTGGGTCAACGGCGGCCAGGTTAAGGATGCCATGCTAAGGTTGAACCCCGCATTTAACGAACACAACTACGACTTCGACAGTTTCAAATCATTTCTCGCGGCCCAGAGTGACATTGTGCATTTGAGAACGGCTTCCGAAGGTGGGCACCTCGAAGTGCAGATCATCGCCGAGGATGAAAGCGCCCCCGACGCCATCTCCGAAGGTCCGGCGGCGCTGTTAGACCGTTATCTGAAATACCTTTCGCAGCAGAAGATTCGCATGACGCCCACTGAACATCGGCCGCGCATCATTCTCAAGTTTTACAATATCTACAAGAACAATCCAGGAAGCTCGCTAACAGCCCTGAAAGAGGAGCTACACGCCTTCTTCGAAGAGACGGCGCCCAATGTCAAGTGGCAGTATGTGCACGAGACGATCCACCAGTTATTCCGCACATACTGCCTGCAATTTGACCAGGACGACAGCAAATATGCATCCGACGTGCGTTTGTGGGATCGGCAGGTGTCATTAAGCGATGAGGTAAAAAGCCCGGCGCAGCTTCTGCATCGCTGCGACCGGGGCCTGATGCAAAAAATTGCACGAAAAGCAGGTTCCGTTAGACAGATCGACCCCGAAGTAGCCGCCAGGCTGCTTTATGGTAGCGTCCGCGGCGACAAGATGTTGGAGCACGTCAACCAGTTAGTGGACGAGTTGAACGGCGACGGCAGCCGTTAGAGCTCTTCGTTTGCTGTGGCTCGGTCGGAGACCGGCCACAGCAGTCCCGATTAGTGCGGCCAACCCTCCAACGCCGCAGTGGCGGCGCCGATGATGCCGGCGCGGTTCCGCAAAGCAGCGGGGATCACCCGCGTCTCCACTGTCAGCTCCGGAATAAACATGTCGTAATCTTTGCTCACGCCGCCGCCGATAATAATCAGCCGTGGTGAAAAGAGCCGGTTGACGTGTCGCAGGTATTTATCAAGACGTCCGGCGAACGTCTTCCATTTTAGTCCCTTTTCTTCGCGCACCAGCGCCGAGGCGTAGCGCTCCGACACCTGTTTCTGGTTGCGTAAATAGAGATTACCCAGTTCCGTGTTGGGTACCAGCCGTCCGTCGACGAAAAGCGCGCTGCCAATGCCGGTGCCCAACGTTAGCACGAGCACAACGCCCTTCTCGCCCCGTCCGTTGCCAAAGCGCATCTCGGCGATGCCGGCGGCGTCGGCGTCGTTGAGCATCGTCACCGGGCGTTGCAGCCGCTCGCCAAGCAGCCGCGCCACGGGAAAACCGATCCAACCTGGGACGTGGTGAGCTGTAAACGCCGTGCGTGGAGCGCCATCGACGACCACGGCCGGAAATCCAACACCTACAGGTCCCGCGTAGGCGTCGAACGCGCGGACCGAATCGGCTACTGCCTGCAGAACGTCCTCGGGCGCCAGCGATTCCGGGGTCGGCACGCGCTGTCGCTCGCTTGCGAAGTCACCACGTTTCGTGTCCACCAGTGCTGCCTTGATCCCTGTTCCGCCAACGTCAACGCCCAAAACTTCCATCCTGGCCTCCCTGAATAGTTCCATAGAAATGGGGTAAGGACTCCACCGGCTCTCGCGACCAGCGCAGAGCCGACAGAATTTCCTGTTCGGCCTGAAGCGCCTCTTCCCCGCTTCGGGCGTGAATCGTAGCCACGGGCTCGCCCTGCTGTAAATGAACGCCCACTTTCACGGGCATTACGAAGCCTACTGCGTGGTCGATCGCTTCGCCCTTCGTTTGTCTGCCTGCGCCGAGGTGCACGGCGGCCCAGCCTAGCGCGCTCGTATTCATCGATGCCAGATAGCCCTCTTCGGGGGCGACAACTTGCTGCGATAAGGGCGCCTGTGGCAGGCGCTGCGGCTCCTCCACCTGGCTTACGTCGCCCCCTTGCCGCGCCACCATCTGCCGAAACTTGTCGAACGCCCGCCCACTGTCGCGCGCCGCCCGAACCTGCTCCCTCGCCTCTTCGTCCGAGCGTGCACGCTTGCTCAACAGGATCATTTGGCTCGCTACTTGTAAGCAGTGGCTCCAAAAGTCAGGTGGTCCTTCGCCACGCAGCGTTTCAATGGCCTCTGCAACTTCGAGCGCGTTGCCAACGGCGTGGCCCAGCGGCTGATTCATGTCAGAAATCAACGCGGTCACCTTGCGCCCGGCATCCACGCCGATATCGACCATTGTCTGCGCCAGCTCACGCGCCGCTTCCTTGGTTGGCATAAAGGCGCCGCTGCCCGATTTGACGTCCAGCACAATGGCGTCGGCGCCCGCCGCCAGCTTTTTGGACATAATCGAGGCCGCGATGAGCGGCAGGCTGCTCACCGTGCCGGTCACGTCGCGCAGGGCGTATAGCTTTCCATCGGCCGGAGCCAGATCGGCAGTCTGCCCAGCAAGCACAAGGCCAATCTCCGCAAGTTGTTCCTTAAAGCGCTGCAGTGAGAGGTCGTGTGACCACCCGGCGATTGACTCCATCTTGTCCAGCGTCCCGCCGCTCGATCCAAGTCCACGCCCACTCATCTTGCCCACAGGAACGCCACAGGCGGCAACCAGTGGCTGCACCACGAGCGTCGTCTTGTCGCCGACGCCGCCCGAAGAATGCTTGTCCACGACAAAGGGCGCCACGTCGTGAAGATCAAGTTCGTCGCCAGATCCTGCCATCGCCAAGGTCAGATCTACCGTTTCGCGCCGGTCCATCCCCTGTAAATAGATGGCCATTAATAACGCTGCCGTCTGATAATCGGGGATTTCGCCTTGTGTGACACCACGTACAAACCAGTCGATCTGCTCTTTGCTTAGCGTCTGGCCGTCTCGCTTGCGTTCGATGATGTCTACCATGCCGATCTTCATAGCGCCTCCAAGTATAGCATTTAGAAACTTTACCATAAACCGGTATAATCGCGGAAACCAGTTGGAGGATGCGTTCTTGGCTCAACAAGTAGACTTGATTCTGCGGGGCGGCGCAGTTATTACCATGAATGCGGGTTACGACGTTTTTTCCGAAGGCGCCGTTGCCATCAGCGGCGACGCTATCGTCGCTGTCGGCGCCGTTGCCGACCTAGAAGGGCGGTACGAAGCTCGCGAAACGGTCGAGTGCAGCGGACAGGTCATCATGCCAGGTCTGGTCAACGCCCATACTCACGTGCCCATGACCCTGCTGAGGGGTCTCAACGACGACCTGCGCCTCGACGTATGGCTGGGTTACCTGA
Organism: Anaerolineae bacterium; assembly: GCA_025929715.1. Lineage (GTDB taxonomy): Bacteria > Chloroflexota > Anaerolineae > Promineifilales > Promineifilaceae > JAAYYY01. The sequence goes on from JAICPS010000044.1 coordinate 3,255, forward strand.
TGCCCGTGGAGCGCGAATTCGTCACGCCCGAATTCGTTAAGCTCGGTACGCGTCTGGCTTGCACAGAAATGATACGGTCAGGCGTCACAAGTTTTGCCGACATGTACTACTTCGAAAGCGAGATTGCCGAGGAGACAGCCGAAATCGGCATGCGTGCGCTATTAGGGCAGTCAGTCATGATTTTTCCTGCTCCTGATGCTGAAAATTTCGAAGAGGGCCTGATCCTCTGCCGTCGTTTCATTGAGAAATGGCGTGACCATCCGCTCGTGGTGCCTGCCGTCGCACCGCATGCCTGGTACACGGCAACGCCGGAACTGTTGCGCGCCTGCTCGGAGCTCGCGCGAACCTATGACGTGCCCTTGCACACGCACATCGCCGAGACCGCCCTGGAAGTGCAGAACAGCAAAGAACAAAACAATATGCCCGTGGTACCCTGGAACGCCAGGCACGGCATTCTGGAAACGAAGCTCCTGGCGGCCCATTGCGTGCACCTGGACCGCGGTGAAATGTACGATCTGAAAAAGGCCGGCGCGGGCGTGGCGCACTGTCCGAGTAGTAACCTGAAGCTTGCCAGCGGCTTTGCCCGCGTCGGAATGATGCTCGAAATGGGCTTGAATGTGGGCGTTGGCACCGACGGCGCTGCCAGCAATAACGACCTTGATATGTTTCAGGAGATGCATCTGGCGGCGCTCCTTGCCAAGACTGTTAGCAACGATCCCACAGTGCTGCCCGCGCGGCAGGCGTTGGAAGTTGCGACAATCGGCGGCGCTCGTGCCATGCACATGGCCCATCTGGCGGGCAGCCTGGAGCCGGGAAAACGCGCCGACATTGCGATCGTAGACACCAATCGGATTCACAACTGGCCGCATTTTCATAACCAGGAAGACGCCATCTACTCGCGGCTGGTGTACGCGACGAAGAGCACCGACGTGGCTCACGTCCTGTGCAACGGGCGTTGGCTGATGCGCGATCGCCGGCTGCTGACTGTCGATCCAGAGAGGGCGACGCAGGAAGCGGCGGAAGTGGCGGCGCGCATCGATGCGTTTGTACAGGAGCGCGAGTCCAGCGCCTATAATAAACTGGTCGTTCTGGCCGGCGTGCAACGGCAGGAAAGCTACGAAGTGCAGCTCAAGGCCTCACTGGGCGAGGACGACCGAATTTTGGAGGTGCTTCAGGGACCGGAGATCGAAATTACCAAACATTCCCATTACCGCCAATATGACTATTACTTCTTCTTTGACGGCCGCGATCCCGACGCCGACCGGCTTCGTTACCGCGAGGACGAATTCATAAACGCTAAAGGCGAAGTCTATAAGGCCCGCAGCCGGCTTACGCTCTTGGGACAGCACCGCCTGGAAGAGTATCCCAATGCCGTTATGCTCTCTCGCTCGCGCTACCTGGCTCCCGCCGAACAGAGCGTGCGCTTTTATCGCGAATATTTTGATCCCGAACGAGTGGTCGAAGTATACAAAGAGCGCCGGCGCTGGCGTATTCTCTACAAAGATACGGACTTCGCCATCAATCTAGACCAGATGAGGCAACCGGGAATGCCCGGCTATTTTCTGGAAATAAAGTCGCGAACTTGGTCGCGCCATGACGCCGACCGCAAGGCGAATCTCATTTCTGAACTATTGCAGGTGTTTGGGATTGACGGTGCCGAGGTCCAGCGCAGCGACTACGCAGAGCTGGCGCTGGATTAGTGTAGGTGACCTGCACTTTGGAAATGCCGGTCACCTCTCTATCCAAATAACGTCTGGAACTTCATTACAGCATTGAGGTCGCCTTCGACCTTTACCTTTCCCATCATGAAGGCATTCATAGGATCCAGTTTGCCGGTCATCATATCGGCAAAGTCAGACGCATTCATACGAATGACGGCCTTGGCATCCGCGGCTTCTCCCTCTTCTATGGCGGCGTTACCGTCGGCAATGACCACGTACCACTGTCCCCCATTGTCGCCGGAGAGGTCAAACTGGATGGTTGCGTCAAAGTCGCCGGCTTTGTCAGACTTAAACTCTCGCGGCATCTGCTCAAAAATCTCGCTAATTGTGGCCATTCCTTCTCCTGTTAATTGAACCAGTGACGGTTGTTTCGCGTCACGTATGGCACACTGCGTCTTTCGGGGCAAGTATAGCAACGGCAAATGCGCTGTCAAACAGCCCTTCTAACCTCATACTAATCAAGGTTTACCCTTGGGCCGGGCGATTGGCAACTATTTTTTGATTTGCTAGAATGAGCCCCGTTGTAACGTTCTGAAGCGACTGGCGGCCACTGTGCCGCTCTTTGTTTGTTCAAAACAGTTGAAGGGGCAAACAGATCCAAAACCAGGTATTGCTGTCGTCTTCGGCAGCCGCCTCAGGAGGTAAGGATTAGATGGAAGAGGATCGTTCTATCACAGACGCAGGCTCAACTTTTGAGAATCCTGAGCCGACTACAATTATTAAGTCCGGCGGCCAGGGCGGCAGAATTGGGGAAGGCGTAGCCCGCCGCAATATCTCGGGCGTAATGATTGTCGGGATTGTGCTGATTATCAGTCTTTTTATCGCCGGGCTACTTCTGCCACCGATTTCGTTGGGCCAGCGCCTAGGACTGGGCGCAGACCCCGGACCGGCAGCGCGTGGTTCAGAGGTCGGCGAGAACGAGCTGGCAATTCGATTGCAGGATAGTTCGGCCGGCGTCGGCGTCACGATGATTTCGGCGTCAGAGCTTGGCGCTGAACAGGCGACAGTGTCTATGGATGCTGCGCTGCCTGCAGGAGCGGAGTTCAAGAGCAATATCTATCTGATCGACGTCGAGGACGAAGATGCGGCGCCCGTGGGTGCCATCTCCGTTGCCATACCTGAGGGTGAATCGGCGCGGACCTTAGACCTGTTTGGTTGGAGCGGCTCCAGCTGGAACTTTATCCCCCTGCAAGCAACGGGCGGCGAGCGCTGGGAGTCGGCGACTGTGCCCCTGCCCCAGGCTGTGGCTCTGATGCAGACGGCGGCGCCTTCAGAGGTCGCCGTTGCTGCGGAACTGTTGCCCGCGCACGAGCTGCCCACCTCGATTCTCCCGCATCTCACGGAACTTGCCGCCGGCACCCTGACGCTGGGTCGCAACGGCGAACTTCAGGGCGAGGTGACGGAATTTCCAGAAGGTAGTTACAGCCAATATGTGCGTGCCACAAACGTCGGGATCGTCGTCGACCAGGTGTCCCTGGCATCGCTCCTGGAGGATTCCGCGCTGGTTGACCAGCATGTAGACGCGCTTGTAGCCGCGACGGAAGGATATGCCGGGCTAAATCTCGATTATCAGGGCGTTCCGCCGGGCCAGCGTGACGAATTCAACGCCTTTGTCTCCGCTTTGGCCGAGGCACTACAGGCTGCTGATAGAGTGCTTGTTGTGACGCTGGGTATGCCGATGGCCTTAGACAGCAGCCGCTGGGACAGCGGGGGACATGATTGGCAAAGCATTGGCAATGCCGCCGACGGTGTTTACGTGCAAATGCCCCTCGATCCCGGCGCTTACGTCGATGACGGTGCGGCCCAACAGCTAGTCGATTGGGCCGTTACCCAGATTCATCGCAGTAAACTGAACCTTCTGGTGACGGCGAATGCAGTTGATGCCGTGGGCGGCACGTACCGCGAGTTGCCCAGCAGCCTAGCTCTCGCCAATTTCGGCGAGCTTAGCCTGATAGAAGGCGCCGGAGCGGTGGAGGCTGGAGCGCCTGTGGAGGTCGGGCTGGTTGGCGCCGCAGATCCACTAGAGTGGGACGCCGGCAGCATGATGTATCGCTATGCCTACGAGCAGGCCGGGCAGGATCACATCGTCTGGCTGAGCAATGAGACGGCCCTCAGCCACCATATACGATTTGCTACGCCATATCGTCTTCGTGGCGTTACCATACGCGGCCTGGGCAACGTGTCTGAAGGCGCCGGCTATGCCCATGCCATCGAAAACTTTGTGAACGGCGCCGAAATGCCCGAACCGGCCGGAGCGGCGATAGTATGGACCGTCGAAGATGAATCCGAAAGCGTCGTCGCCAGCAGCAGTGGCGAAGCCCTTTCCTATCGTTGGGAAGGCACCGATGAACCCGGAAACTATACCATCAACGCCGTCTTCGCCCAGGGAGACGCCGTGGCCCAGTTGGGCGCGGTGGAGGTTCAAGTCGAGGCGCTCTCGACGCCCACTGCCACGCCTGAAAGCGAAGCGACGCCTACTGCGGAAGCGACGGAAGAAGCCACAGAAGAGTCCGAGGTGGCTGCCGCTGCAACGACGGCGGCCACTCCCGTGGCGCCCGTAACCGGACTCGATCCGGGGACCGACGACGCCGTCAACAACATTGGCTCAAACTTCCGCGAGGGCCCCGGTCTCGGCTATGCCGTGATGGAGGTCCTCGCCGCAGGCACGAAGCTCTCGCTCATTGGTCGCAATGCAGCGGGAGACTGGTACCAGGTGCGCGTGGTCGGCGCCGAAAAAGAAGGTTGGCTCTTTAACAACCTTCTGACCATTAATGAAAGTGTTGACGTCAATGCCCTGGCTGTGATCGAGGTCGATCCGCCTACCGTTGGCGACGGTCCCGCACCGCCGCCTCCGCCGCCTATCGCCAACACGGGTTTTGAGCTTGGTGGCCAGACGCATACCCTGGCCAACCCCACCTTGATGCAACAGGCGGGGATGAACTGGGTCAAGTTCCAGCATAAGTGGGGGTCCGGCGATACACCCGAGGCGGTCGCCGGTCGAATTGGCCATGCACACGGTAATGGCTTCAAAGTGTTGCTGAGTATACCGGGCTCCGCTACCTATCCCTCCAGCATCGATTTCAACGCCTACATTGAATTCTTGCGCGGCGTGGCAGCCCTGGGTCCCGATGCCATCGAAATCTGGAACGAAATGAACATCGATTTCGAATGGCCGGCAGGGCAGATCGATCCCAATTCCTACGTTAACAACATGCTGGCGCCGGCCTACCAGGCCATCAAGTCGGCCAACCCCAACGTCATGGTCATCAGCGGCGCGCCTGCGCCTACCGGCTACGACAACGGCGCGAATGCCTGGGCAGATGACCGTTACATGGCGGGCGTGGCGGCCGCCGGTGGCGCCAACTACATGGACTGCATCGGCGTACACCACAACGCGGGCGCCACGTCGCCCAACGCCAGCAGCGGGCATCCGGCCGGAAATAACCACTATAGCTGGTATTTCATGCCAACCCTCAATATGTATTACAACGCCTTCGGCGGCGCGCGGCCCGTCTGTTTCACCGAGCTTGGTTACTTGTCGGGTCAGGATTTTGGCGGCGTTCCCGGTCGCTTCAGCTGGGCCGCGGGTACTACCGTCTCGCAGCACGCCCAATGGCTGGGCGAAGCCGTCAGCATTGCAGGGAACAGCGGCAAAGTGCGTATGGTCATCGTCTTCAATGTGGACTTCACACACTGGAGCGACGACCCGCAAGCTGGTTTCGCCATGCTACGACCAGATGGCAGTTGTCCCGCGTGTGCGACGTTAGCCGGGGCGATGGGTAGATAGGAGATTAAGCGATTAGAGATTGGAGATTACTTCCTATCTCCAATCTCTAATCCCTAATCTCAAATCTCATCTTTGGAGAGAGGCACTGTTATTATGAAACTAATCATCAAAATTTTCCCTCTAATTCTACTATTACTTCTCGTCGCCTGTGGCGGCCAGCAAGCGCCACCAGTAGATGATGTCCCGACCGTCGACGCGCCCCAAGTGCCGACAGAGGAAGCACAACCAGAGCCAACGGCCGAAGAAGAGCCGACCCTGCCGCCGCCTGTTGTGGAGGGCGAGGAGCCCGGCGCCGAAGCGCCGCCTACCGAGCCGGCTGCCGAGGCGCCGACCGAAGAAGCCCCGCCTGCCCCAGTGTTTCCGTGGCCCGAGGATCGTTTTGGTTATGGCATCCAGGTCCACGGCAACGCTACAGTTGGCGCTCCCGGCGACGTGATGAACGCCGTGGCGAACCAGCTTGGAATGGATTGGGTGAAAGTACAGGTCCGCTGGGAAACGGTGCACCCGGAGGCCCAGGTAGACCAGTGGTTCATCTATGACGGCGTCATCGACGAAGCCAACCGGCATGGGCTTAACGTTCTCGTCAGCGTGCTGGACGCGCCGGATTGGGCGCGCTCGGTCGCCGAGAATGAGGGCCCTCCCGACGATTACGCCATGTTCGCCGAATTCCTGACGGAAATGTTGACCCGGCACGAAGGCAAAATTCAAGCCGTGGAAGTGTGGAACGAGCAGAACCTGGATCGTGAATGGACGACGCCAGAGGGACTTTCAGCAGCTGCCTACGTTAACTTACTGAGTGTGGCCCACGAAACGATCAAGGCGCATAATCCCAATATTATTGTCGTGAGCGGCGCTCTGTCGCCGACCGGCGTCAATAACCAGTTTGTGCGCGACGACTTTCTTTTCATAGACGAGTTGCTGGCAGCTGGCATGCTTCAGTATGCCGATTGCGTGGGCGCCCACCACAATGGGATTAACCTGCCGCCCGACGTCCCTTTCGACGAAACAGCAGCGCTGGAAGAGGCATCCACGGCCGAGTTCCGTGGCCCATACGACAATCCGCATCACAGTTGGAGCTTTAGATCGACGCTGGACACCTACGCCGAGAAGGTGCAGGCTGTCGATCCCGAAATGAAACTGTGCGTTACCGAGTTTGGTTGGGCCAGCAGTGAAGGCTACGATGTAATACCGGAAGGATTCGGTTTCGCCAACGACAACACATTGCAAGAACAGGCTGACTACATCGTCCAGGCTTTCCAACAAATGCACGATTCGGGCAACGTCTGGTTGGCGTTCCTGTTCAACTTTGACTATGGCAACAAAGGTGGCGAACCCTCGGAGGACGACAACATTTTCTACAGCCTTGTAGACCGCAGCGGCGTTCCCCGTCCCGCCTTTGGCGCGGTAGCCGAGATGGAGAAGACGCCTTAAAAAATCTCGTCGATCTGCGTTACCGTGCCCAGCACGGACATCTGCGTCCGTTTTCTCTTTTGCCATGAACCTGGCCCGCATCGGCGCCCTCATGCTGTTCGTGGCTCTGTCGAGTGCGTGCGGCGGCGACGACGTACCCGCGGCAAGCGCGACTGCCTCTCGCACCGCGCCTTCTCCGGTGCAGGCGACTGCAACCACCACGGCGGCGCCTTCTCCGTTTGCCACAGATACGGCTTCGCCGCCGTCACCCACCGTTGTAACGGTTTCGCCCACGGCGCCGGCTGTTGCGACGGCTGAACCAACTGCTAACTGGCGTTACTTTGACTCGCCCGAATATGGGGTGCAGGCCTTTATGTGGTGGCGCCCGGACCTCGCCGTCCGCGACCTTGAGCTAATCAACGAGATGGGTTTTGGCTGGGTCAAGCAGGGCTTTGCCTGGCGTGACATCGAAACCAACGTGAAGGGAGAGTACGATTGGTGGAAGCCCGACACCATCGTGCAGCAGGTAGAAGACGCGGGCCTCAAGCTGATTGTACGCCTCGATCATCAGCCGTTCTGGGCCCAGGCCAACCCCGATCCGCCTCTGAATAACGCGCCACCCGGCGACATACAGGACTTTGCCGATTTCTGCGCTGAGGTCGCCAGGCGTTACAGAGGACGCATTGCCGCTTATCAGGTGTGGAACGAGCCTAACCTGACCCGCGAGTGGGGCAACGAGGTACCCGACCCTGCCGCCTATACGGAAATGCTTCGTGTATGCTACGCGGCGATCAAGGCCGCCGATCCGCAGGCCATTGTCATTTCAGCCGGTTTGGCGCCCACGGGCCAGACGCCGCCCATCGCCATACCCGACACGGAGTTCTTACAAGGAATGTATGACGCTGGCGCCGCCGATTACTTCGACGTCCTGGGCGTGAATGCGCCCGGTTACGCCGCTCCTCCGGAAACATCACCCGCGCTGGCGCAGCTAACCTGGGGCCACCGCAGTTTTACCTTTCGTCGCGTCGAAGATATGCGCGAGATCATGGTTAACAACGGCGACGCGGAAAAACAGGTTGCTGTTCTCGAAATGGGTTGGACGCTTGACCAGGTCAACCCGGCTTATGCCTGGCATGCCGTCGATGCCGAAACACAAGCCGATTACCTCGTGCGCGCCTACGAGTATGCCCGTGAAAACTGGCAACCCTGGATCGGCCTCATGAACACGATTTATATTGCCGATTACACGTGGACAGAGGAAAATGAGCAGTATTGGTGGGCCATCATCCTGCCAGACGGTACGCCGCGCCCGGCGTACTATGCATTGAAGGCGATGGAAAAGTGACCTTCTGGCTCCTGGCCCTCAGCTACTGGCTACACCTCCTGGCGACCGTCGTCTGGCTCGGTGGGTTAGCGCTGATGGGGCTGGTGGCCTGGCCGGCCCTACGCCAGCAGACGCTTCAATCCAATCAATGGTTGACCCTTCAGAAGCGTTTCACGCCTTTAGTGAACGCCAGCCTGATTGTTCTGTTGGTGACAGGCTTGATTCAGATGACGAATGACACCAACTACGACGGTTTTCTACGGGTTGATACGCTTTGGTCTCAGGCTATCCTGGTTAAACACATCGCCGTGGCAGGAATGATCATCATCGGGGGCATCGTACAGTGGCGAGTTCATCCAGCCATGGAGCGCGTCGCGCTTCTGGCAACGCAGCGACCGCAGTTGGCGGCGGAAGAACAGGAGGCGCTGCAACGGCGTGAGATTCGTCTGCTGCGGCTAAATATGCTCTGCGCTGCCGCTGTGCTACTATTTACCGCAGTCGCCACGGCTGTTTAGCCTGTTTCCCCGGAAACTCCATATTTCCGGCAAAAATATGACCGGAAAGGAAATTCAAATGTCCACAGAACGAGATCATATCCTAAAGATGTTGGAAGGAGGCGCCATCACTGCCGGTGAGGCTGCCGAACTATTGGGTGCCTTGGAAGACAACGAATCCGTAACCGCTTCTGGCGCCGCTTCCCGCGACGTGCTGCCAGTTCCAAATCATGGCGACCCTCCCTGGGAAGCTCCCTTCTTCGGAGGATTGGTCATTGCCGGCTTCGGCCTGCTTGGCCTCTTGCGCGCCCGGCGAGCAGGTATTCTGGCTCGTATTGGCGCGTGGATAACGTTGCTATTGGGATTAACCGCCATCGTCGCTGGTTACTGGAGCCGCAATGCGCCGTGGTTGCACATTAACGTCCAGGAGCGTAATGGGAACGACATACACCTGAGCCTGCCCTTGTTACTACCGCTTGCGCAGCGGCTGCTGGACGTGGCGCGTGGCTTTGCCGATGCTGAGACCGCGGTACAGTTGGATCACGCCTCGGCGTTTTTTGATGCGCTCCAACGCGGCGAACAGCACGATCCGCTGAGCATCGAGATAAATGACGACGACGGCGGGCGCGTTCTTGTCTACGTCGCCTAGGGCGCGTCGCCTAAGGCGCGTCGCCTGAGGCCCTGCTTGCTGTGGCCGGTCTCTATTTGGGTCATATGACCCTACCCGCGCCACCCACGGGGGCACTAACCATCCACCGTCAGCGTCAGCTGGTCGATCAGTTCGCCATCCCGCGTCACAAACTCGAACGTGATCGTCGTCTCTGTCGCTTCCACGCGCATCGCGCCGTACTCCTCGTTGAAGCGAACCAGGCTGGAGGGCAGGATCTCCACAAAAGGATAAATGGCAGGGTAGCCGCCAACTCCGTTCACGAAATAGGGCAGGCCATCCACTTCAAGTCGTTCATAGACGTGGTCGTGGCCTGCCAGCACCGCCGACGCGCCCCACTCGGCGTAAGGCCAGCGCGAGACGGGGTTCGATCCGTGCTGGCCCGAAGAATAGGGGGGCACGTGCATGTAGACGATTTTCCAGGGCGTCCTAGAATCGGCCAGCGCTTCCTGTAACCACTGGCCCTGAACGGAATCGGCGCGTACCCCGTCCGGCTCGGCCCAGTTGTTGTTCACGGAAAAGAGGTGAACGGGCCACCATTCCACATCATAGTAACGCTCGTTCCCCGGTAAGGTAAAGTAATCGAGATACGGTTGCGCGTCGTCCGTGACGTAGTCGTGGTTCCCCAGACTGGGAAAGAAGCGGTTGGTCTCGACTGTACCCGCCGTCGCGAATTCACCGGAATACGGATAGATGTAATCGGCGTAATACTGGCCGATGTTTTCGTCAATCGTCTCATAGGCCCCATTCGGATAATTATTGTCGCCCGTGGTGATGATGAAATCCGGGTCCCAGCCGTGGACCAGAGCCGCGACTTCAGCCTCTGGCGTTCCTGCCAGACCATAGTCGCCGATGACGGCGAATACGACGGCCTGCGGTGTGGCAGTCGCCGTCGTCGTAGCAGTAGTCCTGGGCGTCGTCGTGGGCGGCACGAGCGTCGGGCTGGGCGGTATTGTGGCCGTCGTCACAGTGGGGGTTGAGGTTGCGGTCGACGAAGCCACAGACGTAGGTCGAACCGTCGGAGATGGATTGGACGTCAATGTCGCTTCCGGCGCTTCGACGCATGCTGCCAGGAGCAGACCCACTATCAGGCTCAAGACCCTAAATCTATGTCGCAGCATATAAATCGCCGGCCAGATACTTAAGGCCGAAGTCAACTACGACTGTCACAACAGTGTGACCCGGGCCCAGCTCTTGGGCGAGTTGTAAAGCGGCGACCACGTTGAGACCGCTAGAGGTGCCGCCAAAGACACCCTCTTCGCGCGCCAGGCGTTGAGCCATGATCCGCGCCTCGTCCTCGTCAATGGCGCGGGCTTCGTCATAGTCGATCTCGTCCAGCAGTGGCGGTGTGAAACCTACGCCGATGCCCTCCACGCGGTGCTTACCCGCGCTGCCCGTCGTCAGTACGGCGCTGCCCGCAGGTTCCAGGGCGACGATGCGCGTTCGGTCGCCGTCCGTTGCTCGTCGCAAGGTTCGTGAAACGCCTACGAGCATTCCAGCGGTGCCCACGCCGGCACAGAAGGCGTCAATAGGTTGGTGTAGCTGCTGTAATAGTTCTTCAGCCAGTACCACGTAGCCGGCCAGGGCGTCTTCGTTATGAAATTGATTGGTGAAATAGACGCCGTTTTGTTGGGCCAACTCTTCGGCGCGCGCGATCATCCGTGGGATGATATCGGGCGTAATATAGCCCGCTTCACCGGGAATGATCTCTAATTCGGCGCCAAAGACGCGCATGGTGCGCAGTTTTTCCGGCGCGAAAACATCCGAGGATACGACGTGGAAGTCATAACCTTTGACCGCACAGACAAACGCCAGCGAGGAACCGGTACTGCCGCCTGTATATTCCACGACCGTCATCCCTGGCTTCAAGTCGCCCCGCGCTTCAGCCTCCTCAATCATTGCCAGCGCCATACGGTCCTTGTAGCTGCCGGTCGGATTAAAATATTCAAGCTTTACATACACCGCCGCGCTGCCAGGGGGCACGACTTTTTCCAATTTTAGTAGCGGCGTGTTGCCTACCGTGCGCAAGATTGAGCGGACAGCTGCGGGCGCTCTGTGTACCATTGATGATGCCTCCTGATAAGATCGCCACGAACCATGCCAGCAAACGATAGACGAATGGCTGGCGGAGTATAAGAGAAACGCCTGACTGTGCGCAAACAGCAGAACAGTTTCGCCGCCTCATGGGAAACAGTATACTTGGTCAGTGAAAGAAAAGATGAATCATCTCAACCAGCCTTTAGTCATAGATGGTCGTAAAGGCGAGGGCGGAGGGCAGGTGCTGCGAACCAGCCTCAGCCTTGCGGCGCTTACTGGGCGCACGTTGCGCCTGGAACACATTCGCGCGGGCCGCGAGAGGCCGGGCTTGCGTCCGCAGCATCTAACCGCCGTTCGCGCGGTGGCTGCCGTGTGCGACGCGCAACTGAGCGGCGACGAAATCGGCTCAATAAGTCTGACCTTTGCCCCGCAGTCGGCACCCCGTGGCGCAGAATACGACTTCGACGTTCGCGACGCCGCCGAGCACGGTTCCGCCGGCTCCGTCACGCTGATTCTACAGGCCATGCTCTGGCCGCTCCTTTTCGCGGATGCACCCTCGCAAGTGACGCTCCGTGGGGGTACACACGTGCCGTTCAGTCCTCCTTACCATTACCTCGAGCACGTATTTCGTCCGGCCGTCGCTCGTTTCGGCGTCGAGTTCGAGATGGCACTGGCGGCATGGGGCTGGCTGCCGGCCGGAGACGGCCAGATCGTGACCTCTATCCAGCCGGTGCAACAGCTACAGGCTGTGGATTTCAAGCGTCTGCTGCTCGACATTGTGCACGGCCTGGCAGCGGTCACCAATTTGCCAGCCGATATCGCGCAGCGCATGGCCAACCGCACGGCGAATTTACTGCGCGAGGAAGGGCTGCAACCCGCCGTCCGGCCGCTGCGCGCGCGGGGGCCGGGCCCGGGCGCGGGCATTTTCCTTTGGCTCCCTCAGGCCGGATTTGGGCGATTGGGCCACAAGGGTTATGCGGCCGACAAGGTGGCCGAAGACGCGGTTGCGGAACTACTCGCTTTCATAGACAATGAGTCGGCTGCAGTGGACCACCACCTGGCCGACCAGCTGTTGATTCCAATGGCGCTGGCAAACGGCCGCTCCACATTCACAACCCATCTTCTGTCATCCCATACGATGACCAACACCTCGATTGTACGTCAATGGTTGGATGTAGACGTTACGATCTCGGGCCGCGAGGGCGGGCCTGGAAGCGTATCTGTCCGCGGGATCGGTTATCAGAGCTAGCGAGAGAGCATGTTCGAAGTCGTTTTTCTGGGCACGTCGGCGTCATCGCCCTCGGCGTATCGAGGGCTGACGGCGCACATCATTATGTACCGTGAATACCGCTTTCTACTGGATTGCGGAGAAGGAACCCAACGCCAGATTCTGCGCAGCGGTCTCGGCTTCAAAGGGCTGAATCGCATTCTGCTAACACACAGCCATCTGGACCATATCCTAGGACTGGGCGGCCTTCTTTCCACGCTCGCGCGCTGGGAAGCGCTGCAAGACATCGAGATTTATGGCGGGCAAGCCACGCTGGATCGCGTCGCCGACTTGATTTTCCGCGTCGTCTGGCGCGGACACCGACCTCCGGTCGACATTCGGTTGATTCCACTGCAGCCGCATATGGTGTTGCTGGAAGACGAAAGATTCAGACTATCCGCTTTCCCCGTTTCTCATCGCGGCTCGGACAGCTATGGATTTTTATTTGAGGAACAACCGCGTCGACCGTTTCTGGCAGACCGTGCCGAAACGCTGGGCGTTCCCTTCGGTCCCGAGCGTGGGCAGCTGGTGCGCGGTGAATCCATCACGCTGCCTGATGGACGCACCATTACACCAGAAGATGTGCTGGGTGCAGAAATCCCCGGCACGCGCTACGTACATGTGGGCGACGCAGGCCGCACGGACAACCTGATCGAGATCTGCCGCAACGCCAGTGCGCTGACCATAGAAGCGACCTACGTCGACGAAGAAGCCGAAAAGGCGCACTATTTTGGACATTTAACAGCAACTCACGCGGCGCGACTCGCACGCCAGGCGAACGTCAACGCTCTGATTCTGACCCACCTCTCCCGCCGCTA
>JAICPS010000770.1 GCA_025929715.1 Anaerolineae bacterium
AAGTGGCGATTCGCGATTCCTGGCTATCTATGATCCCATCCTTCAAGCCGTCGCAGCGGCGCCGGCTTTCCTGCTGGGCGTCACAGCCATTTCACGTTGGCTATGGACGGCCGACATGAAAACGCTCTTTTCACCGGCCCGGTCGGGCTCCCGCCGTCCAGCTTCCACGCGCCCTCTGACGCTGCTGTCCCTCTACGATCTGGCTGCGCCGCGCAGACACCTACTCATCGTGGGCGTTTGTGCCGGCGTACTCTTGCTTTTAATGGCCCACACAACACTGTTTTCTATTTTATGGTTTTTTTTACTCGTCCATTCGGGCTTGCCGGCGAGCTCGGCAATGATCGGATTGGCGTTGTGGTTCGTGCTTGCACTCGACAATGTTGCGCTGTCCATTCTGCTGGCTGTTTTGGCAATGGGGGCCCGATGGCTCACCCCGCTCTCCCTTTTTATCCTGGCTCTCGTGCTCGGCAGCGCGGCGCTGGGCGTCGCTACACCGCCTACCGTCGTAGCACTTTGGCCCTTCACCGGTCTGGCCCTGATCGCCAACCGCCTCCTTAACGGAGAGCCTCTCGGCCTCGCCGTGCCGGCGGCGATTCTGGGCAGCATCGCACTGTGGCTGTTGGCCTTGCGCGCATTTTGGCTAACCCGCGCAAGCGGGCGGGCTGTGAGAGAGGAGAATTGATGGCGGAACAGGTTATCTTACAGTTCCATCAGCGCGCGGGTCTGGCCGTGGATGTCGAAAGTTATCAGATCCAGGTTGTTCGGGCGCCGGGCCGCGGCTGGGGCGGACCCTACCATGCCGACTCGCTCGACGCCGGTCAAATCGAGGTCATTCGCGAACTTTATCGCCTGTATCTACGACGACAGCAGGCCGCTTCCCGCCATCCGGTCGGACCTTCGCAGATGGAGCCGTTGCGCGCTGTGGGGAACGTGCTTTTTACATCATTTCCAGAAACGGTTCAGCGGCGCCTGCACGAGGCCCAGGCGCTGGCCCGGCTACAGGGCGGCGCACTGGAGCTTATCCTCGTCTTCGAACCGTCCGCACAGCCATTGCTCGGCCTGCCCTGGGAACTGTTACATAGTCCTGACGGGCGCTTCTTTTTTGCGCTTAGCGGAAGCGTGACTCGCCGACTGTCCTTGCGGGCGGCGGCCGTTACAGCGCGGCGTCCAAAGGCCGTCCTGGGAATCTGGTCAGAACCGGCTGATTCAGACTCACTCGCCGAACGCCGCCGTTTCAGCCCCGCTCCGGGCCACGGGGGCGACATCATCTGGCAGGAAGGGGCCGGGACGCTGGCGTGCATGGAGCGCGCCCTGGAAGCGGGCAACTTTGACGCGGTGCATATTGTGGCGCACGGTCGCGGCGGCAAGGAGTGGCAAGATTTTTCGCTGGCCTTTGAAGATTCCGACAGAAGAGAATGCTGGTTAAGTAGCGACCAGTTGGCTACCTTTTTTAGCCGTTTTCCCGAGCTGCAATTCGTCTATCTGGATGTTTGCGCCTCTGGCCAATCATCAGACGAGGGTTAT
>JAICPS010000700.1 GCA_025929715.1 Anaerolineae bacterium
GTGATAATCAATTAGCTGTACGTCATGTACATTACCATCTTTCCAGGGAAAAATGATCCGCCACTGTTCATTAACACGAAATGCTATGTTATACAACTTCACGGATACCGTGTAAACAACTTAGGAGAGGAAAATAATAATGTTGGCCATATTGGCCCGCTTGGCACACTTCCTCAGTCCGATGGGCGCAGCAAGGTGGCGAGTTGTTCCAGCACGGGCCGGGCGGTGGGGCGAATGCCGCGGCCGTGTTGGCGCGTACGCTTCAGGTCGGGCCGTGTCTGGCGTAGCTCGTGGTAGAGATTGAGAGTCTGGTCGACGGTGATGTTGATGTCGTATTGCTTGCTGGCTTCGCGCGCCGCCGCGCCCATGCGGCGGCGTTTGTGAGGGTTAGATGCCAGCGCAACGATGGCTGCGGCAATTCCTTCTGGAGTCGTCGTCAGCAGGCCGTGCTCGCGCGGGACGACGGTGTCGGAGATGCCGGGGGAGGAGACCGCGATGACCGGCAGTCCCGCAGCCATGGCTTCGATGACGCCCAGGGGGTGCACTTCGGTGACGGATGCGGTGACGTAGATGTTACCCATTGATAATACGTTGCCGACCTGCTCGTAGGGCAGGGCGCCAGTGAGCTGTATCACATTCTCTATGCCCAGGGCTCTGGCTTGCTGGCGTAATCTATCGGCGTAAGGCCCTTTGCCCACCAGCAGGAGGTAGATATCCGGCACAATCTCGCGCGCCAGGGCGAATTGTGCCAGCAACTTCGTCAGCCCTTTTTCGGCAGAGATGCGGCCGGTGTAGACGAGCAGGATTGCATCAGGGGGAATGCCAAAATCCTCGCGCCTGGAAGGCTGTGGGGGATTGCTGAAAGGCCCGATGTCGATCCCGTTGGGAATGATCTCAATACGCTGCGTGACGCCGAAGTCGCGCATGACTTCACGCACGCTTGCCGTGGGCGTAATGATTACGTCGCAATAACTGGTGAATTCGGGCCAAACCTGGCGCATAAAGGCGTCGGCGGCGGGTTGGGGAAGTGGGCTGTGGGCGCCGGTGTACAGATCGTAGCGCGTGTGGTTGGTGTAGACGATGGGACAGTTCCCGTAGCGGTGCGCCATCTCCACGCTCATGAATAGATGGTGGCAGTGGACGATGTCCATCTGGCGCAGTGCCTCCTGCGCTTTGCGAGAATAACGAAAATTCAGGTAATAGCCGGTGTCGCCGAGGGGAATGCCAGGGGTTCGCACGACGCCCGGTTCGTCGCCATCGGGAGCGGGCTCGCCCAAAGTAAAGACCGTCACGTCGTGACCGGCGGCTTCCATCGTTTCCTTGTAAAGCGCCACCATTCGAGTGACGCCGTTAATTACCGGCTTATAGCAAGCCGTAACCATGCCGATGCGCATCAGGTGGCCTCGCTACTGGCGGATGGGCTGGAGGTGTCGCAGATTCTAACATAAAGGAAAGTGGTGTGCATTATCGATCCTTGGTAGGATGCGTGCATCTGGGGCAATATTAGGGATGCGCGATTATCAATGTGATTTAGAGCGAGGAATGTGCCGATGCGTGTTGTGCTTGGCGCCGATCATGCCGGTTTTGCGCTGAAAGAGGCGTTGAAGGGTTATTTGAGCGAGCAGGGGCACGAGGTCGTTGACGTCGGCGCCCACGAGTATGACGGCGGTGATGATTATCCGGATTTTTCCGAAGCCGTGGGTAGAGCAGTGGTCGCCGGCGAAGCGCCACGCGGGATTCTGGTCTGCGGTAGCGGTGTGGGCGCCTGTATCGCGGCGAATAAGATCAATGGGGTGCGCGCCTGTCTGTGCCACGATATCTATTCGGCGACGCAGGGCGTGGAGCACGACGACATGAACGTGCTATGCCTGGGCGGCCTGATCGTGGGTGAGGCGCTGGCGCGCAAGTTAATTGATGGCTTTCTTGCCGCAGAATTTGTCGCCGAAGGGCGGTTTCAGCGGCGGCTCGATAAGGTTTTGGCCCTGGAGGATTAGCCATAGGTGCCGGGCACCTCCAGAGTACCGGGCACCTCCAAGCTGGCTGGGCACCTGTAAACTACCCGAGCTCTACCGTATCGTCGATGGTGAAGCCGATTTTGACGGTCACCTGCCAGTACGCAATGTTGCCCTCTTCGATGTAGCCGCGCGTCTCTTTGACCTTA
>JAICPS010000014.1 GCA_025929715.1 Anaerolineae bacterium
AGAAGCGCGGCAAACTGCGCGCCATCCACCCAGCGCGCATAACCGGTCTCTTCCACGATGGCAAGCTCCCCATGTCCCTCCGGCGACAGCCGTCCATGTCCGATGAAATGAAGGATATGTGGTTCCCCATGCAGCGCGTCGTCCAGCGCCTGGCGCGTTGCCGGTTCCACCGGTTCTGTTAACTCGAACCGGCCAGGATTTTCACTTGCCAGCGCCTGTAACTCCAACCACAGCCTATCGTAAACCACCGGTGCCAGTTCGCCGTCTTGGGGCGAAGATATTGCCAGGGTCAGACGTAGTGACTCTCCATGTTCCAGCTGAACTGGCGCGGCCGGTTGCCAGCGAGCGCGGCGTCGGGAAAGCACGACGCGCGGTGCGGTTGCCAGCCATAGGCTGCCTGTGATCTGGTTTTCCGGCACACGCAAGAACTCCCAGGGGAGAGCTGCGAGGTGGGGATGGCGCCGGTCGTCGATATCCAATTCGATGCGCAATCTCCCGCGTCGCGAGTCGCGCCCGTCTTTCGCGCCATGTACAACCGCGTCGTAGCAAGTCAGTAGGCTTGTACGCAATGCATCGTCGAAGAGAATGTTGAAAAGAGCCTCGCCCAGGCGTTGGATTTCTTCTTTGGATAGGGCGCGTTTGTCGCTTTTGCCCTCAAACGCCTTGCGGCTCAGCGCCTCCACCTCGCTGCGCCACGGCTCTTCAAAACGTAAATCGCCTGCCGGCTCACCCGCGGGCTCGTCGCGTTCGTCGCGAATTTCTGTCTCCACCCTGCCAGCCGCCGCCCGTACGCGATAAGTGTAAATTGTATCTCTCATCCGTCACCTGACGCTGCTGCCGGAAGCTGAAGAAGCCACTTTTCGTGGGCCCCGATAGGCAGCCGCTCCGCGCCCTCGCGTTCGCCGTCGCGTTTGCGCAGAATTGCCTGAAAACGGTCGCTCAACTCAGAGAATACGTCCGTCAGTTGAGCCGTCAGCCAGCTCATGCGCGGCTCGGCCACCAGGCGCCCGGCCAACTCGATTTGCTCCAGCCCCCTGGGAACCTTGAAGACGACGATGAAGCGAATTGAGTGTGTCTCGTGCAACTCTGGGTTCTGAAAACGCCAAATGGCGTAGGCGTTTCCTTCACCCGTCGCCGTAATCTCCGGCCGGCCCAACCTGAATGAATAGTCGGGAACCACGATGTGCGCCTTCAGTTCGTTCTGGTTCTTAATATTAGCCTGCGGCGCACCGGCAATGCTACTGAGGGCCCGCATGGCGTCTTCAGGCAGGCCCGCTTCCCAATCCAGGTTGCCGTTAAGACCGAGTGCCATCCCGCCGCCCCACTGTAGTACCGGCCGCCAGCGTGCCTGTGGGAAAATCGTCTGCACAATAGGTATCTCGTCTGGCCCGAAATCGAGCTGGCACTCGACCAATTGGAACTGAGCGCCGCGTCGCGGAAGTAGCGACGCCACCAACGTCATATAGTAAAAGTCGAACGACTCTCCCATCTGCCGCCGCTGCAGCGCATTCAGCGAAACGCCGGCCGCATCAAATAACTCCGGCGTGAGCCGTACCAGATTGTCGTAGGGATTACCAAACGAGATATTTGTCTCTCGCAGCGCCGCCAGTGCTTCTCCTCCCAGGCCCAACTTTTGACCATAGGCCAGTGTTCCTTCTTCCCGGGCTACTTCTCCCTGCAGCTCCTTCAAAATCTGCTGGGCTTGCTGTAACTCCTGGCTGGTACTCGGGGGGATTCTCATGACCTTTTTCTTGATTAGCGGTGATGGACGGCGCGCTGTTACAACGCTTTGCGCTCCAGATTATAAAATCGAAACGGCTGTGCAGCTCACGTGTAAAGATAGCGCAACTACACGGAGAATTCAACGAACCGTATGCTTCCAGCAACCTTGGTGTATCAAAAATCCTTGACACCGAACACCTGTTCGTGTTATACTTCGAACAAATGAGCGGTTTTTGCGTAATTATTCATTTTCACCGGTAGCCCAGAGCTTATACAATAAGGAGGCCAGAAATGGCAAACCGGGACAAACTGTCCCCGAGACAGCAAAATATTCTGAAATATGTCTGGGAATACTGGAGTGATTCAGGACGCCCTCCCACAATTCGGGAAATCGGTGGAGCGGTGAACATCAGCTCAACTTCTGTCGTGAATTATAACCTCAACAAGCTCGAAGAACGGGGCTTTTTGGAGCGTGAGGCAGAGGTATCGCGCGGTCTAAAGCTGACCGATCAGGCTATGAACCTGTTTGAATCGGCGCGCAAGGTCATTCGCCAAGCCACCGAAATGGTGCATGTTCCCCTTTTGGGTGATATTGTCGCCGGCGAACCTGTTCATCTGGGTAATGAAGACTTCAGCACTTACGATGAAGAGGACGCCATCGATGTCAGTGGCGCCATGCTGCCGGGCAGAGCAGAAAAACTCTTTGCTCTACGTGTTCGTGGCAACTCGATGATCGACGCCATGGTCAACGATAACGACATTGTGATCATGCAGCCGGTCACTGAAGCCAACAACGGCGACATGGTCGCCGTATGGTTACCCATGGATAACGAAATGACCTTGAAATACTTCTATCGTGAAGGAGACCAGGTCCGCCTGCAACCTGCGAATCCCACGATGAAACCAATTTACGTACACTCTTCTAACGTTGAAGTACAGGCCAGAGTCATGATGGTCATGCGCCAGACTGCCTGATGCCCGCGTGAAGTCCCCAATTGTTCTGTAAGATCCGAGAGGCGGCTTTGCAGCCGCCTCTCTTGTTTTCAACGGACGCACTTCGGCGTTGACGTCTAAGAACATATGTTCTATAATGACTTCGTATGGATATTCGGAGATTAGACAGTGGAGATTCGCACAGCACGTAATCTCTAATCCCCAATCTCTAATCCATTCCAAAATAGTCATTGGGCTCCTTACGCAAGATATTGAGAAAAAGTCATGAACGAACGATTGCGTCATCGATTGGAAATTCAGGCAGCGGAAATTGAGGCGGCGCTGGCGCGACAGGCTGTTCAGGCACACGTAGAAGGAGGCAAGGCCGGACAGCAATCAATAAGTTTCGTCGTCAGTGGATTTGAACCTATCGATACGCGGACCTGGAATGAATTACGCGCCGATCTCGAAGACAGCCTTGGTGCACCGTGGATCACGTTGGTGATGCAAGACCAGAAGCTGCAAATCACGGTCGGCATAGCGGCCACCCTCGATCTGTTGGAAATACTCGAACATAAATTGTCTCTGCCGGCAGGTGTCGCCGCCCTCGGCTGGTCCACCGAAGACCGCCCGCTGCTCTTGAACTTGAATGACCCGGCAACGGGCCACGTACTGTTTTTGGGCGGTCACGCCGCCGGAAAGACGGCGATTCTAAGAACAGCCGCCGTTTCCCTGGCACTGTCAAGCCGCCAGTCGCAGGTGCAGATGCTCTTTATCGATCCTGAATCTGCCGAACCGGAAGCTTCTCCCGGACCCGGGCTTAGCGCTCTTCATTACCTCCCTCATGCCCTCGCGGCAGTAGTCACCCAGCAAGAAGATATCGCCGAGGTCTTAACTTTTCTCGCCGACGAAATGAAGTACCGTCGTTCACACGCGGTTTGTATCCCCAGAATTGTCGTTTTCATAGACAATCTGGCCACGTTGCTGGATGATGGCGCGGCTTCCGTTCGTCGCGCGCTAAAATCGCTGCTCGCCGATGGCAGCTATAGTGGTATTCATCTCATCATGGCGACACAACCTGCCCGACCTGATGATAAAGATGATCTTGCAGAACTTCTCGCCCTTAAGCCGGCCCTCCGAGTTGTGGGTAAGGTCCGTGACTCAAAAGAGGCGCAGGAAACGACGCTGCTACCGGCGTCAGGCGCCGAAAACCTGATGGCGCGCGGCGATTTCCTGATCCTCGCCGAGGATCAGGCCATTCGCTTCCAATCCGCGTATGTCGACGCCTATGATTTACACTGGTGTCTGGAGACATTGCAGCGTAAGCGGCCACCTACGCTTCTGGCGCGCCCAACGTCCGCTCAGGCACGGCCGGTCTCTGCTAACGGGGACGAAGCAGCCGGGTTGGTATTTTCGTATGATGGTCGGCGAATTGAGGTGGAAGAGGCGGTGGGTCAGTAGCTGTGTCTTCCTATTGGGACAGAAGTCGACTCGCGTCCTAGAGCTGTAGATTACTGCCGCAGATTGCTGCCGATCTCCTGCATCACCACAGAGCGTCCTATATCGCGAATTGGCGTGAGGGTTGCGCGGTAAACGCGTCCCGTCGAGAGTCGCACCTTCGTATTGCGAATAAGCCCCGTGTCAGGTAGTTGAGTGATAAACGTCGCAAGCTCCGCATCGTGCAACAGATCCGCCAGAGTTCGTCCATTCAGGTCGCCGTGGGGGAGGGACAAGACGTTGCGCGCAGCGTCATTGGCTACGACCACATGCTGGTCATGATCCACCACGAAGATCGGATTTTCGCTCTGGTTGATGATCGTGAGCAATTGGTTCCGCTCCGCGGCGATCCGCAGCTGCAGCCTCGCGTTGCCGATCGCACTTGCGGCGTAGCTTCCTAGAGCTGACAGAACCCTGGTTTCGCGCGTGTTGAATGGATGCTCTTGCCTATGGCTGGCGACAGCCAGGACGCCAATCGCCACTCCCTGCGTGACCAGCGGTATATAGGCAACTGCGTGCGCCTTGGTAGCCGTTGCCACGTGTTGTGGCAACTTTTCGCCCTTCAAAATCGTCGTGTTCTTATCGCGCATCACGCGACCGGCCTCATTATCCTGGATGCGCTCGTTGACAGCGCGAACGCTGCCGTTGGCGCTCTTTGATGCGCGAACGAAGAGATCGCCGCGCTCGTCCAACAGCATCAGTGAGCCCTGGTCGGCTGCCGAAAGATAGACAGCAGCCTCGACCACGCGTTGCAAGATGGTTTCCAGATCCAGCGACGAGGATACGGATTTCCCGATGCTGTATAGCGCGTTTAGCTCCTGAGCGTTTTGCTTCAGCCGATTATTACCCGTTTTTAACTGTCCAATCAGTTGTTCGCGTTCCATGGACAGGCGGCTTTCGCGCAAAGCGCGTTCAATCGCCTCTTGCATTTCCTCCACCACAAACGGTTTGATGACGTAATCGCGTACGCCAAGCCGCAGTGCCTTGATGGCAACCTGCTCAGAGCCATGGGCTGTAATCAAGATCGAGGGGATTTCCACGTGTCGCAGCCGCAAACGCCGCAGCAGCTCGAGGCCACTCATGTTTGGCATCTGGAAATCGATAATTAATAAGTCAGGCCTCTCAGAAAACGCTAATTGAAGCCCTTCAAGCCCGTCCGATGCCGTCAGTACCTCGAATCCACCAGGTTCGAGGACATATTCTGCAAGAAAATCGCGTATTTCACGCGCATCGTCGACGACGAGCACGCGTTCGCGCCTGGAACCGCTAGCGTTATTATCCATGTCCTTAACGTTACTTAATGCTATCATAGGAGACAAGCGTTGTCACCAAGAACAGTCCCATGCCTGGGCTCTGGGCAGTAAGGCGTCTCAACACCAACCATTTCCATTTATGCGCTTTAGAACCAAACTAACCTCTACTCTTTTCCTTCCGCTAGTTTTTCTTCTGTTATCCGCTACTTCCGCCTGTAACGCGGCATCGACGGACGCCGCGGTTGTGAGCCAGGTCGTGATGGTCGACGGGGAGGAAGTCGTGGTCAGCCGCGAGCTTCGCGAGCCGCCGCAGGCGCCGGCCACCATCACACCGGCAGCCTCTGATCGTGAAGTGGTCACATTGGATCTCGCCATGAGCGGTTTACCACAGGCATTAGATCCCCAGAAGGCGACAACTGAAACCGAAATCGACCTGATAGAGAACCTCTTTGTCGGACTGACCCGCTTCAATAATGCGACCAGAAGCGTAGAACCAGATTTGGCGACTGAGTGGGAGGTGAGCGAGGACGGACTATTGTGGACGTTTGAGCTGCGCAGCGACATTTTCTGGATACGTTCAGAGCAACCCAGCGCTACCAGCATCCTGCCAACGCAGAGTGGGCCGCGCGCCTATCGGCCCGTTGTTGCCGACGATGTGGTCTTTGCCGTACAGCGAGCCTGCGACGCTCGCACGCAAGCACGCGACGTACTGGTCCTCTTCATTATCGAAGGCTGCGAAGAGGTGCATGGCAAGCCGGAACCCTCGCAACAAGATCTGGCCTCGATTGCCGTCCGTGCTGTCAATGAGTCGACCGTGCAATTTACATTGACGAGACCGGCAGCCTACTTCTCGACGATCACTAGCCTGCCTCTCTTGCGGCCGGTACCGCGCGAAATCGTCGAAGCATATGCAACCAGCGAGACGTCCTGGGCTTCCTTTCCCGGAGTCGTCACCAGCGGTCGTTTTATCGTTAGCATAGAATCGACGACTGAACCGCGCACGGTTCTGATCCGCAATCCATTCTGGCCAACACCATTTAGCGGCGCGGTAGAACTCATAAATATTTACTCGTTGGATGCTGAGGCCGCGTACGAGTTATGGCAGAGTAAGGGCATCGACGTCAGTCCCCTGCCGGCAGCAATGCGTGAAGAACTTCTGCAGGATACGCGCATGCGCTCACGCCTACAGTTGATACCCGACCAGGCCGTGTTTTACCTGGCATATAATTTCGACAGCGAAGTCTTCTCCGATCCTGCCGTGCGCCGTGCCTTTGGGGCCGCGATTGATCGTGAAGCGCTCGTCGAGGAAGTCTATGCCGGGTTCGGAATGCCGATGAGCCACTTCACACCGCCTGGCGTGCTGGGTGCGCCGCCGATTGAAGAGGTCGGCGTTGGTTATAGTCCCGATTGGGCGCGCTTGCAGATGGCGGAGAGTAGCTTCCGCGACTGCAAATTCTTGCCCGAAATTCATTATTTGGTGAGTAGCACCGACCTGGCCCTTTTCCATGCCGAAACCTTACGCACGATGTGGTCGCGCGAACTCGGTTGTCCCGAAGAAAAAGTCATCATCGAGCAAGCCCAGTTCGGCGCGTTGCTTTCGCGCACGAGACCTGAAGCCGGCGCCGAACGACCCGATCTGTGGGATTTGGGTTGGTCCTCCTATTATCCGGACGCGCATAACTGGCTGGATGAAGTGCTGCATTGCAGTGACAGTGAAAACCGGCAGAATCGCAACTGTTCCCAGGCCGATGAGCTGATCGCGCAGGCCGCAAGGACGATGGCCGTCGAGGAGCGCACTTCATTCTATCGGCAGGCCGAAGAGCTATTTTTTGGCCATAGTGGCGTCTACCCTGTAACGCCCCTTTTCGTCCAGGCCACCTATCTGCTCGTACATCCCTGGCTGATATTCGAGCCTGCTCACTTTGGCGGCGAACAGTACGATAGATACCAGCTCGATCCCTCAACCAAGCGACTCGAACGCCAGCAATAGCAGGTGCGTAGTAGCGCCTTCAGTCGTTCAACCCTATGGACACAACAATGCAAGAATTAGCCGACGAAGCTGCGGCGTTCGACATTGAACTCTCGCCACAACAGCTCGCTCTATTTTCCCGTTACCAGGTCCTTTTGCAGTCCTGGAACCGGCGCATTAACCTCACGGCGGTTGACGACGCTCGAGGCATACGACAGAGACACTTTGTCGACTCGCTAACCTGCGCAACTGTCACCGGCGACCTCAACGGCCGGCGCCTGATCGACGTGGGTAGTGGCGGTGGTTTTCCCGGCTTGCCGTTGAAGATCCTTTATCCGGAGCTGCAACTGACGCTCGTGGAAAGCGTCACGAAGAAGGTCCACTTCTTGCAGGCAGTCGTCGAAGCGCTCGGCCTGCAGAGCGTCCAGATTGTGGATGCGCGCGCAGAAACGGTGGGCCAGGACGAAGATTTTCGCGAGTACTATGACTGGGCTGTGGCGCGCGCTGTGGCTTCGCTTAATGTCCTCTTGGAATATCTCTTGCCTCTTTGTCGCGTCGGAGGAAATGCACTCGCCATGAAAAGCGCTGGCGCGGAGAGCGAAGCGGCGCAAGCGGCCCATGCCATAGCAATATTGGGCGGCGCTGAACCAAGGTTGCAGCCTGTACGGCTCCCGGACCGGCAAGAGACCTATTATCTCGTCGTCGTGGAGAAGGTCGCGCCGACCCCGGCCGAATACCCGCGACAACCAGGACGCCCCGCCAAGCGCCCAATCTCGCCCGAACGAAGTTCGGACAATCTCTAACCTTCAGTCTCTAATCTCTCTCCTTTCGTAATCGTTCCCCCGTGTGCGCTGCCCGGCGGCGGAAAGCCGTCAAATACAGCGTCTGGGCGTGGCTCTTACCCTTCAGCGCCACCGGGCCAACACGGCGGAACGCAATTACTTCCAGCAGGCGAGGAGCGTCCTTCTTTACTGCATCGTAGATTGATTCTGTAATGAAAATTTGCCCATCGTCGGCTAGATCTACCAGTCGATGAGCAATGTTTACGGCCTCGCCAACCATGCGGAAAGTCATTCTACTTTCAGCTCCCACGTTTCCGACGACGACGTCACCCTGATCAATCCCAATACCCAGACCGAGATTGACCCCAAACTCAGTATGCCACTTCTGGCGCAGCTCATTAAAACGACGCTGCATTGTAATCGCCGTCAAAACGGCGCGATAATGAGCGTCCGGTTGATCAAAAGGAACGTTGAAGCCTACCATCACCTCGTCCCCGGTCAGGTCGAAAACCGTGCCGTCGAACTCATAGACGATATCGGTCATGCTGGTAAAGAACTCGTTGAGCAACGGAATCGCTGTGTTCGGCTCAACGCCGACAATCATGCGTGTAGAATCGCGCAGATCGGCAAACAGAACGACCGCCTGGCGCCGTTCGCGCCGGGCAAGGAGGCCCGGTTCGTTCGAGAGCACGTGCTCCACCAGGCGTGGCCCCATGTAACGCGAGAAGGTTTCTTTCACGATCTCTCGCTGTCGCCGCTCCTGTTGCAGCCGCAGCTCTTCGACCCGTTTCAGCTCGGTAATGTCCTGTAATACGGCAACGTAACCGACCTGCTGAATGGGCGATACACTGGCGTAAAAAACACGAGCGCCATAGTTCAGCTCTTGTACCGCGGGCCGTTTGCTCGCTTTTACAAACAGCGGAATTAAGGAAGTTAAAGCTGACGCCTGTCGCAGCGACTTACCGACCACGTTACCGGCGCTCAGTTCGAATACGATTTCTGCAGCACTGTTCAGCAGAGTGATCTGCCAGGATTCGTCGGTGGTAATGATGGCGTCGGTTGACTGCGCCAGGATCGCGCTGAGTTTGCGCCGCTCTTCGCTGATCTCGTTGAACAGGAATGCATTTTCAATGGAAGCCGAAATTTGCGCGCCGATAGTTTCCAGGAGCGCCAGGTGTTCTCCGGTAAAGTACTCGGGCTCCGGGTGCATCAGAAACAGAACGCCCACCGTGCGATCGGTCCGCGAGAGAGGTGTCCCGATAACGGAGCCTGTCGGCTCTTCATCTTCCGGGCGGTTCAGCCAGCGCTCATCTTCGTAAGCGTTGTGGATGACGACGCCCCGATTCTGGTGTAGTAACCAGCCGGCAAGACCGTGGGTCATCACGTCGCTGCTCACGCTATCAGAGAATGTGGGCGTAAAGCCTTCGCGCACCGTAATACGATGCGTCACCTGACCCTGATCGTCGAGCAAGAAGATGCTGCCTCTCGCCGCTCCAACTGCCGCCTGGGTCTGCGCGATGATATTGGCCATCATCTGCTCAAGATCCAGATGAGTGCTGATCGCGCGGCTGATGTCGTAAAGCAGTTGAAGCCGGTTTCGCTCTTCTTCCAGCCGCTCTCGGGCCCGTTTCAGTTGAATGAGCGCGTGCACCCGCACCACCAGTTCTTCACGGTGGTGCGGGCGCGAAAGGAACTCGTCCGCGCCGGCTTCGATACCCTTAATTCGGTACTGCACTTCACGCAGCGCCGTGACCATAATGATGGGAATACCACTGGTGCTGCCGTTTGATTTCAGGTGGCGGCAGACTTCAAAGCCGTTCATCTCCGGCATCATCACGTCCAGCAGGATCAGGTCTGGATCATCTTGTTCGGCGATGGTGATGCCTAGCGGCCCGCCGTCCGCCTGCAGAATGTCGTAGCCTTCCATACCCAGTTGAGACGACAACAAGAGCCGGTTTTCCGCGCTATCGTCGATTATCAGGATTGACGCAGACTCTGAATTCATCGCCTTCGTTATCATACTAAAGCTGATTTGCCTTCGACGACCCTTCCGTCCTGCACTTCCAGTGTCTGGGCTTGCTCCAGAAAGGCATCAGTAAACATGCTCGGGTCAGTGGCCGTGAGAATCGCCTGCGTGCCCTGCTGGATATAGCCCAAGAGCAACGCCCTGCGTCGCTCGTCCAGCTCGGCAACGACCTCGTCCAACAATAACACCGGCGTCTCTTCGGTCTCAGCCGCCATCCACTCAATTTCGCCCATCTTCAGCGCCAGAATCGCAGTGCGCTGTTGTCCACGTGATCCGAAACTACCCAGATCGCGACCGTTCACCATAAACATCCAGTCATCGCGCTGCGGACCCAGGGTTGTCCGTCCACGAGCCAGATCCGTCTCCCGCGCCTCGTGCAGCGCGTGCCGGAAGCGTTCCGCTGCTTGCTCGGCGCTGGCCGATTCCAGCCATTCCGCCCACTCCATCTGGGCGGCTGTAGAATCGCTGCCATTCGTGTAGCTGGCGCTATAGAGTCGTGGCAGGTAATGTAGGCGTAACGTTTCCCGACCATCTGTTAGCTCTTCATAGTGAATTCGCTGCGCTTCCCGCGCAATAGCCGCCACAAAGCTGGCACGCTTCGCAAAAATAGTCCCCCCCAAGTCTACCAGCTTTTCCGTGAAAACGGGAAGCACGTCGCGCCCTTTGCCTTCTTCAACGATACTCCGCAAGGCCGCATTCCGCTGTTCGAGCACCTTGTTGTATCGCGAGAGCGTGCGGCAGTAGACCGGATCGGTCTGGCATAAGGTAATGTCCAGATAGCGACGCCGATCCCCAGGCGCCCCGGTTACGAGCTGCACGTCCTGCGGAAGAAATAACACAACCCGCAAGTTCCCCAACAGGTCCATCAACCGCACCTTGCGGCGGTCGACTAGCGCCTCGCGGCGAAAACTGATCTGGTCGCCTTGCTGCTCGCGGATCAGGCGCATTTCCAGCAGTCGTTCACCCTCCCGGCGCTCAACCCGCGCCACCAGGCGCCCTACGACAAGCGGATCCTCTGCCAGGTCTGCTTCCCAGTTCAGAAGCTGATTATCCAGCGCGGCATGCTGCGAGCGCGTCGTCGCCAGATAATACATGGCCTCCAGCAGATTCGTCTTCCCCTGAGCGTTGGCGCCGTATAATAGCGTCGCCTGCGGACCAAAATCCAATTCCAGGCGTCCGTAATTACGAAAGTTCGTTAGTGATAGATGGTTGATATACATCTTAGAAAAAACACCTGATCGGGCCCGGTCTCGTATTGCGACATATGCCGCGCCCTTGCCCGCCAGTGGAAATCTGCATTACCGTGCACGGGCATCTGTGTCCCATTCTCCTCTAATTTTAACATGCGCTCGCCTAACTAGCACCTAGCTTGCCCGACGCCACGAAGCCCTGTATCTTTCAGGCTACATGGAACAACCTGACATCATTTTTATCGTTCTCGATACGCAGCGCGCCGACCGGCTGGGCTGCTACGGACACAAAAAGGCGGCAACGCCCAATCTGGACGCTTTTGCACGGCAAGCCGTTCTTTTCCAGCGCGCCGTCGCGCCCGCCCAGTGGACCATCCCCAGCCACGCCTCCATGTTTACCGGTCGCTATCCCACCGCTCACCACGTACAGCAGTCTAATCATACCCTCAGCCCCAATCTCCCCCATCTTGCCGAAATGATGCACGCGTCCGGCTATGAGACAATAGGATTCTGCAACAATCCGCTGGTTGGGATTCTCAATAATGGCTTCAAGCGCGGTTTTGACCGTTTCTACAATTACGGTGGGGCCATCCCCAGCGTTCCTAAGAGCTCGTCGCCGCTTCCGATGCCGTTCAACCGCCTGGCCGAAGCGTATACTCAGTTTCTGCGGCGAATCTCATATCCCATCCAAAACTTCTTTGGTCGCTCTGACCTGGCCTTTCGCCTATCATTGAACGCCTGGCTCACGCCATTGTGGTCGCGATTCGCCAATTTCAAGGGACAGAACGAGCGCTCCATCCGTGACGTCGTCACCTTCCTGCGCGAGCGTGAGCAGAGTCGCTCGCGCAAGCCGTTGTTTCTATTCATCAACCTGATGGAGACCCACCTGCCGTTCTGGCCTCCCGGCCGCTTTGTAGAACAGCAGGCGCCCTACATGCACGCCAGCAAAGAGGCGCGCGACATCATTCGCCGCTGGAACCGCGAGGCGTACCGCTGGGCCGCGCCGCTGGCAGAACCACTTGGCGAGTTGGAAGGCCGCGTGCTGAGCGATATGTACGACGCGGAAGTGGCCTACCAGGACGATTATCTGGGCCAACTTTTCACGATGTTGCAAACGCGCGCGGCCGCGGACAAAACCCTGACGCTTCTCACGGCGGATCACGGCGAGGGCCTGGGCGAGCACGGCTACATGGGGCACGCCTTTGTAGCTTATCAGGAACTCGTGCATGTGCCGCTCATGGTCCATTGGCCGGGCCGGTTGCCGATTGGGGGCAAAGTGAGCACGCCCGTGAGTACCCGTCGTGTTTTTCACACGATGGTCGCCGCCGCCGCCGCTGACCGGCGCTTTGCAAGTGCCGGTCACCTTTCGCCGCGAAATCTCGCTCTCGTCCATTCTCTATCCCTCGTCGATACCGTCTATGGCAAAGACCCCGAACATGGTCTGGCGCTTAGCGAAATCTACCCCCCGCTCAATTTCGTGCGCGCCATCGAGCATCGTCAGCCGGAGTTGCTGCATCAGTTCCGTTGCCTGTCACGACGCCGGGGGCTCGTTCAAGATTCGCTCAAATTAATCGAGATTGAGGATCGGGTCGACGAGCTGTTTGATCTGGAAACGGACCCGCTGGAGCTGCTGAGCCTGGTCGAGCAACGGCCGCAGGACGTGCAGCGACTCGAGCGGCATTTAAGGCGAGTGGCAACGTTGATGGAACGACAACGGGATATTACCCCCGCCGGTGCAACGCTGGAAGTCGAGGGAGACGATACACTCTTGCAGCGCCTGCGCGGACTGGGCTATATTGAATAGATTCGCGTCCAGAGGTGACCGGCACTTTTGAACTGCCGGTCACCTGAGATATCAAGAGGTTCTCAATAACACAATGCTCGATTTTCTACAGACTGATCCCGTCGCCTTTACAATCCCCATCGGCGATGGTTTTCCCATTTACTGGTACGGGATCCTCATTACAATTGGAATCGCCATCGGCGCCACCTGGGCCGGCCGCGAAATTGAAAAGCGCAACGGCGATGCCGACACCTTTTACAATGGCCTTCTGATTGTGGTCGTGTCCGGCTATCTCTTTGCACGCCTCTGGTACGTGTTACAGGACGTGATGGCAGGTGGCGGCGCGCAGTACGATTCCCTGGTTGAAATCTTAAACATTCGCGCGGGCGGCGCCAATATTCTGGGTGGCTTTGTCGGTGCAGCCCTTGTTGGCGCCTGGTATATTCGGCGCAAGCGGCTCAATTTCTGGATGTATGCCGATGTCGCCGGGCCGGCGCTGCTGATTGCCCAGGCCCTTGGCCGCTGGGGTAACTTTATCAACCAGGAACTGTACGGACCGCCGACGGAATTGCCATGGGGCATCCTCATAGATCCTGCCAACCGCCTGCCGCAATACGCCGACCTCACCCAGTTTCCGGCGGACACTCGATTTCATCCTACTTTTCTTTACGAGTCGATCTGGTTGCTTGTGGGATTTATTGTGCTTCTCTATCTCAATCACCGCTTGCGCGAACGCTGGAAATACGGCACCCTTTTTGGCCTATTTCTGATTTGGTGGGGCGGCGGCCGTACCTGGATCGAGCTGTTCCGTCCCGACCAGCCGGCGATAGGCAATACACCTGTCACCATCTCGATGGTCTTTGCCTTCCTCATTGCCGTTGCCGGCATGGTCATATTGCTGCAGCGCTACGGTAAGCTACCCGAGACATCCGCGGCGAGCCGCCGCCGCAGACGGCGTATGCGCAAACCAAGACCGCGGCGCGGCGACGAACGCACCTCGTAAAACGAATTTGTAATTCGTTTCAGCGCGCTCTCCCTAAATGGAAACGATTTGCAAAATCGTTTTACAGTTTTTCGTGTATAATAGAGCGCGTACTTATGATCGACATGACCTACGAGCAATTCGCCCCGCTGGCGCTGACTTTTGACGACGTTCTGCTCGCGCCTGGCTACTCCGAGGTACTTCCGGCTGAGGTTAATTTACGCACACGCCTCACACCCGGCATTCATCTCAACATCCCCATTCTCTCTGCAGCGATGGACACGGTCACCGAGGCCGACATGGCCATTGGTCTGGCGCGCCTCGGCGGCGTTGGCGTGCTGCACCGTAATATGTCGCCCGAGCTGCAAGCCGAGGAAGTCGACAAGATCAAGCGATCTGAAGCAGGGATGATAGTCAATCCTATCACTCTGCGTCCTTCGGCCACCCTGGCCCAGGCCGAAGCGATCATGAGCCGCTATCACATTTCCGGCGTACCCATCACCGCCGATGACGGAAAGCTGGTCGGCATTCTCACGAACCGTGACATTCGCTTTGTAGCTCCCGGCGCGCAGCAGGTAAGCGAATTTATGACCAGCGATGGCCTGGTCACAGCGCCGGTCGGTACGACCCTCGAAGAGGCTAAACAGATCCTGCACCGCCATCGCATCGAGAAACTGCCCTTGGTAGACGACGATGGCGTCCTCAAGGGCCTCATCACGGTCAAGGATATCGTCAAGAAGCTGGACTATCCACGGCAGGTAGCGGACGGACAGGGTAGCCTGCTCGGGGCGGCAGCCATGGGCGTAGGCGAAAACGGGCTACGTCGCCTGGAAATGCTCGTCGCTGCCGGCGTTGACATCGCCGTGATCGACACCGCGCACGGACACACCAAAAAGGTTCTGGAAACCTTGCGTGAAGCCCGCAGACGGTATCCAGATCTTCCGATCATCGCCGGCAACGCAGCCACGGCCGAAGGCACGCGCTCCCTGATCGAAGCGGGTGCCGACGCGGTGAAGGTCGGTATTGGCGCGGGGTCGATCTGCACCACCCGCGTCATTTCTGGCGCGGGCATGCCCCAAGTCACGGCAATCATGGAATGCGCCAGGGAAGCGCATGCCCACGGCGTCTCCTGCATTGCCGATGGCGGTATCAAATACAGCGGCGACATCGTCAAGGCCCTGGCGGCCGGCGCCGACGCCGTGATGTTAGGCTCCATGCTTGCCGGCCTCGCCGAGAGCCCTGGCGATATGATTCTCTACGAGGGCAAGCGCTATAAGGTCTACCGGGGCATGGGCAGCCTCGGCGCCATGCAAGGCGAAGGCGCCGACCGCTACGGCAGTGCGCAGGACGGCTCGCCTCCGCGGCGCGATAAGCTGGTTCCCGAAGGGGTAGAAGGGCAGGTCCCCTACAGGGGTAGGCTGGACGAGGCCATTTACCAGCTTATTGGCGGCGTGCAGTCCGGTATGGGTTACGTAGGCGCCTGCAGCCTGGAGGAGCTGCGCCAGAAGGCGTGTTTTATCCGTATTACAAGTGCGGGATTATTGGAAAGTCACCCCCACGGGGTGCTGATTACCAAAGAGGCGCCCAACTATCAGGCGCCGAGATAGAGGAGTTTTGCTGTGTGTTCCTGTCTATCTTACATTTCTATTGCCCGGGGAATTATCTGGCTGCCTGGCTGGATGAAGGGCGAACAGGAGTAGATTGAGGATGGCCAAGACCAAAATAAACCTGACAGAAGAGCAAAAACGACGCAATGCCGAAATTCTTGCGCAAATTGCTGAGGAGGAAGAGCGCATATACCAGGACACGCGCACCTTGCAGCGTGACTGGAAGAGCAACAGTAACCGGCGGCGCCGGGCGCGAGCCCAGAGCCGCCGGCAGGTGGAATGAGCGACGCCCGCGTTCCTGAGAGTACCCGCGAAGGGCAGCAGTCGCCCAGCTTCGATCACACAACTTACATTTCTCCACTTACCTGGCGCTACGGCAGCCCCGAGATGCGCCAGATCTGGTCCGAAACCCATAAAAGAACGCTGATGCGGCGCGTGTGGGTCGCCCTTGCCTCGGCGCAGCATCAGGCCGGTCTGGTGACCGCTGCCCAGCTCCAAGACTTACGGCAGCGCCAGGATCAGGTCGATCTCGCCAGGTCCCTACAAATCGAGCGTGAAATCCAGCATGACGTCGTGGCCGAAATTCGCGCCTACGCCGAGCAATGCCCGCTTGGCGGCGCTATCATCCACTGGGGCGCAACCAGCGCCGACATCACCGATAACGTAGATGTACTCCGCATCCGTGAGGCGCTCGCCTTCGTCCTTCAGCGGCTGGGAGAACTGCTTCTAGCGTTAGCCGCCCGCATCGAGACCAGCGCTGAGCTTCCCGTCATGGCCTATACCCATATCCAGCCGGCCGAGCCCACCACGCTCGGCTATCGCTTCGCCGTTTACGCCCAAGATCTGCTTGAAGATTACAACGATGCCAAAACGCTCGTCGCTGCGCTGCGCGGCAAAGGTATGAAAGGCGCCACCGGAACGCAGGCCAGCTTTCAGGAAATTTTGCGGGGAACAGGCGTCAGCGCCGCCGAATTAGAGGCTGAAACGATGCGTCAACTGTCCCTACCTTATTTCACCATCGCCACGCAGACCTATCAACGCCGCCAGGATCTGCGCGTGATGCAGCTCCTTGCGGCTGTTGCCGCCTCACTCCACAAATTCGCCCTCGATTTTCGCCTGATGCAGTCGCCGGCCTTTGGCGAATGGTCTGAGCCCTTCGGCCGGCAGCAGGTAGGCTCCTCCGCCATGCCCTTCAAGCGCAATCCCATCAACATGGAAAACGTCAGCTCCCTGGCCCGCTATGTGGCCGCGCTCCCGGCAATCGCCTGGGACAATGCGGCAAACACCATCCTCGAGCGCACCCTGGACGATTCCGCCAATCGCCGCCTCTTTCTCCCCGAGGGTTTCCTCCTCGTCGACGAGATGCTACGTCGCGCCATACGCGTCGTAGACGGCATGTCGCTGGACGAAAGCGCCATGACCGCCAATCTCCAGCGCTACGCCCCCTTCGCCGCCACCGAACGCGTCCTCATGGCCCTCGTCGCCGCCGGCGCCGACCGCCAGCAGGCCCACGAATGGCTCCGCCAGGCCAGCCTTCAGGCCTGGGAAACCCTTCGCAACGGCGCTGACCACAACCCCCTCCCCGACCTCCTGATTGCCGACCCCAGCATCCAAAAATACCTCGCCGCCGACCGCCTCCAAACCCTCATGGACGCCAAATCCCACGTCGGCACAGCCCCCCAACGCGCGCTGACGCTGGCGCAGACGATTCGTGATCTCCTGTAGCGTCCGTTTCCAACTTGCGCCCGACTCTACAACCCACTATCCAGGCTCCGGAACGCGAGCCGTGATCTTAGCAGTCTCTTCAATCACCTCTGTCACCTACTGGTTAAGGCTCTTTCCCTCTGCCGCGCTGCAGACTTCCTTCGCGAGCTGTTAGCCGCAGGCCCGCTACCCTTATAATTCATCCCTCCAACAACAACGCCTCCGGATCCTCCACCAACTCCTTCAGCCGCACCAAAAACTGCACCGCCTCGCGCCCGTCTACGATGCGGTGATCGTACGTGAGCGCCACGTACATCATCGGGCGCACGGCAACTTCACCGTCGACGACCACCGGGCGTTCTTCAATTTTGTGCAGGCCCAGGATGCCCACCTGTGGCGGGTTTAGAATGGGCGTGCTCAGCAAGGAGCCGAAGACGCCGCCGTTGGTGATGGTAAACGTCCCGCCGCGCAGATCTTCCAGCGAAAGCGTTCCCTCCTGCACTTTCTTCACGTACACCTTGATGGCGTCCTCGATCTGCGCGAAGCTCAAACGGTCGGCGTCGCGGATAACCGGCACGACCAACCCTTCTTCCGCGCCGATTGCCATCCCGATGTCATAATAATTCTTCAACACCACCTCGTCGCCCTGCAGTTCGGCGTTTATTCGTGGAAACGCCTTCAGCGCGCCAATGGATGCTTTGACGAAGAAGGACATAAAGCCCAGCTTCACCCCGTGCCGCTCCTGAAATGACTGGCGGCGACGCTCCCGTATCTCCATCACCGCGCTCATGTCGATCTCGTTAAAAGTGGTCAGCATCGCAGCCGTCTGCTGCGCCTCAACCAGCCGCTGTGCAATGGTGCGCCGGCGGCGCGACATGCGCACCCGCTCTTCTCGCCCATCGCGCTGCGGCGCTGGCTGCGGAGCGGCTGCCGACGCTGCCGCAGCTTCACGTTGTTGCGGTTCAGGCGTAGCCTTTTTAGCCGCAGGCGGCGCCTGACGGCGCTCCACATAACCCTGCACATCCTGCTTCGTGACACGACCCCCGGCTCCCGTGCCCTCGACCTGCGTCAGATCCACTGCCTCTTCTTCCGCCAGCCGCCGCGCACCCGGCGTGGCGCGTCCACCATCTGCCGTTTCAGCGGGCTCAGTGTCAACTTCTGGCGCCCCTCCTGGCGCCGCTCGTTGCGCCTCCTCCTGCACTATCTGCGCTTCCTCCGCTTTCGGCTCTCCACCATCCGCCATTTGCCGTCCACCGTCCACCGTCTGCTGTGTGCTGTCCGCGGTCTGCCCTCTTCCGTCCTCCTCAATCACCGCCAGCACGTCTCCAATCGCCACATCTTCCCCAACCTGGCGCTCAATCTTAGAAAGCACCCCCGCCGTTTCGGCGCCAACTTCGACGTCTACTTTGTCCGTCTCTAGAGAGACCAGCACGTCGCCGACCTGAACGTGCTCCCCTTCCTGTTTAAGCCATTCGCCGACGGTGGCCTCGACCACCGATTCGCCCAATTGTGGTACGACGACTTCCGTACTCATGTTTCCTCCTTCAGTTGAAAGGCACGTTCGATAATTGCCTGTTGCGTCGCTTTATGCCAGGTCATCGATCCTTCGGCCGGGCTGGCGCGCCGGGGTCGGCCGATGTAGCGTAAGGGCCAACGCTCGCCGATCACGTCTAATAGTCGCGGCTCCACAGCTTCCCACGCGCCCATGTTGCGCGGCTCTTCCTGCACCCAGACGACGTCCCCAAGATTGGAATAACCCTCGAGCACCGATTTCACGTCTTCATAGGGGAAAGGATAGAGCTGCTCGAGCCGCGCGATGGCTATTTGTGCGCTTTCTTCTTGCATTTTGCTGTTGACGAGGTCCACGTACACCTTGCCACTGCAAAGAATGAGCCGCTTCACCTTTTTCCTCTCAGCCCGCGTGTTGACGATAAGGCGCATCCAGCTTCCTTCGCTCAGATCTTTTAGCGAAGAGGCTGCCATCGGGTGCCGCAGCAGACTCTTAGGGGTCATCACGATCAACGGCAGCGGATCGGTTTCCAGAAGCAGCGCCTGGCGCCGCAACAGGTGGAAATATTGCCCCGCGTTGCTGGGGTATGCGACGCGCATATTCAGCTCCGCGCCCAGCTGCAGAAAACGTTCCAGCCGACCGGTAGAGTGGTCAGGACCCTGGCCCTCATAGCCATGCGGCAGCAACAAGACCAATGCCGGCGTCTGTTCCCACTTGGCGCGTCCGGACACAACAAATTCGTCAATGATTGCCTGGGCTGCGTTGATGAAGTCGCCGTACTGCGCTTCCCAGATCACCAACTGCTGCGACTTCGTAATGTCGTAGCCATATTCAAAGCCCAGCGCGGCATTTTCGGACAGAGGGCTGTTGCGAATCTCGAACGCGGCTCTGGCCTGGGGCAGGTTTTGCAGCGGCGCAAACGTCCGGCCGTTCTCGACGTCGTGCCACATGGCGTGCCGCTGGCTGAAGGTGCCGCGAACCACGTCTTCGCCCGTCATACGCACTGGCGTGCCGTCGCTAAGGATCGAGGCCAGAGCTAATTCTTCGGCGGTCGCCCAGTCGATGTTGAGCGCTTCATAGTCGTCCAATGCCTGCCGGCGTGCTTTCATGCCCCGCTCGATCTTGCGATGTACATGAAAACCCTCCGGTGGCTGCAACAGTGCCTGGTTCAGGTCGCGCAACGTCTCGGCAGGGACGGCGGATTTCACCCGTTTGGCGGCGCCGGGAGGCGGCGGCTCCAGAGAGGGCTCGAAAATTGCCTCTTCCGGCTGCAGCGCTTCCATTTTTTGCTGCAACAGGGTCATCTGCTCCTGCACCAGCGCGTCGGCCCTGTTTGCCGCAACTTTCCCTTCTTCTTGCAGTCGCTGCGCCAGCTGTGCCCGTACCGTGGGGTGCGCCTCGATTTTCTCGTACATCAGTGGCTGAGTAAATGAGGGTTCGTCGCCCTCGTTGTGCCCGTAGCGCCGGTATCCGATCAGGTCAATCAAAAAATCCTTTTCGAAACGGCCGCGATAGGCGATTGCTAGCCGCGCGGCTTCCAGGCAGGCAATGGGATCGTCGGCATTGACGTGCACAATGGGGATCTTGAAGCCCTTAGCCAGGTCGCTGGAGTAAAGCGTGCTGCGTGCATCTATTGGCAAAGTGGTGTAGCCGAGCTGGTTGTTAGCGATAATGTGGATCGTGCCTCCCACCTGGTAGCCGGGTAAGCGCGAGAGATTGAGGCTTTCAGCCACGATGCCCTGTGCCGGGAAGGCAGCGTCGCCATGGATCAGAATGGAGAGCGCCTCGGTGGGATCAAACCGCACGTCGCCGGGCTCGTCGACGTGGCTTCCGGCAGCCCGCGCCATGCCCATTACGACAGGATTGACGTGCTCCAGGTGACTCGGATTTGGCGCCAGGGAGATGACGAGATCCTCACCACGCCCTTCGGACACCACGCGGCGCGTGCCGGAATGGTATTTGACGTCGCCGGTCCAACCGAGCTCTTCAAAGGTATGGAAATTGCTGGCGGGATCCTTAAATTCGGCCAGCATCTGCTCATACGGTTTATTGAGTATGTGCGCCAGCACGTTCAGCCGCCCGCGGTGCGCCATGCCCAGCAGCACGGATCCCACCTCCATCTCGTCGGCCGTTCGAACGATTTCGTCGAGCATGGGGACCATGAGGTCTAGGCCCTCGATTGAGAATCGCGTCTTGCCCGGAAAGAAGCGGTGCAAAAAGTGTTCGAACACTTCGACTTGCGTCAGCCTTTGTAATAGCGCGTCTTCATTCACCGCCATTTGCGGCGGCCGAAAAGTCCGCGATTCGGCCGTATCGCGCAGCCATTCGCGCTCTTCAGGAATGCGGATGTGCTCGTAATCGTAGCCAATACTTCCCGTGTAAACGTCGTAGAGTCGTTGAATCGCGTCGTAGGCGCTGCTGGCGCCCTCAACCAGCGGCCCGGTCACAATTGCGGCGGGTAATGCGCGCAGGTCAGCTTCGCTCAACCCGTAACTTTCCATGTGCAGCGCCGGATCGTCTGGCGGCGCGCTGCCCAGGGGATCGAGCTGCGCCGCAAGGTGTCCATACTCTCGGATGGCCTGTACCAGATTGACGGCGCAGCGCACAGTTTCGGCGTCGACGGCCGCGACTGCGGCAGTACTTACTATGGCGACCGGTGCTTGTCCATTTTGCGGCGGCGACCAATGGCGGAAGAACTCGCGAGTCCTGGCGTCAACAGCTGCCGGGTTTTGCTGGTAACGCTCGTAAAGCTCCAGCACGTAACCTGCATTCGGCCCGTGAAAATCTTGCCAGTCAATCATTCCTTTTCCCCAGGTGTTACCTCACTCAAAGTACCAGTACTTTTATTATACGGCGTTTGCGTTAGATGGCGATTGGCATTGACTATGCTGTACCGTAGACTGCCAGCCTGCGTGGACCGAACTTAGTCGGCTGGAGCGAGTAAAACGGGAGCCCGTTGGGCAGGTAAAAACAGAGCCGCGGCCGCTGCGGCCAGCATTAGCAGCGCAGACCACTGCAGCGTGACTGCCAGTCCAAGCCTGTCCGCGATGACGCCCACGAAGTAGCTGCCTACCGCGCCGCTGAAAAACATGAAACCCAGAGCCAGTCCCGATGCCAGCGCTCGCCGGCCGGGCATCAGCGACTGCACCTGCAGAACGACAATACTGTGGGGCATCCCGCCAAAGAATCCTGCCAGCAGGAGTATGGGAACGCGCAGGACGTCGCCGGCCGGTATGTAAAAGAAGGTGGGCAGTATGGCCGCCAGCATCGAGCTAAGAATCACCGCTCTGCCGCCGATGCGGTCGGCGATGCTCCCGCCCACCACACCGCCGATAGCAGAGCCCATCATGAACAGGCCGGCAACCCAGCCAATGTAGCTCGCGGAATAGTCCCATTCGGCGAATAATTTCGGAGCGAAGTTCTGGGCGCTGAAGCTCACGGTGTTGTAACTTAGCGCAATGACGATCAGCGCCGGTAACAGGCGGTGGAGAGGGGCGCCGCCTGGTTCGCGTGCTGCTTGTTTTTCATTAGTTTGCGCGGGCCGGCGCTCGTGGCGCACGTCGCGCTTTACGCGCACGTCGCGCTTTACGCGCACGTCATCCGCCAGCCAACGCCAGCTTGCCACAATGGCCGCCGTCGCCAACAGAGGCAAGGCCAGATAACCCGGCCGCCCGTAAGCATCGAGCAGCATGCCGGCGACGATAGGGCCGAGAAAAAGTCCGATCTGGCCGGACATAAAGAAGAATGCCGTGGCCTGGGTGCGTCTCGTCTCGCTCGTCTGGCTCGCTATCTTGGTGCCGCCGGGATGGAACGCCCCTGATCCCAGGCTGGCGACCGTTAAGGTCAGCATCGCAGGCCATTCGGGAATAAGGGCGGAAAGCGCGTAGAAGAAAACGGTCCACACCAGTCCGCCGAGTACCAGCCGCCGTGCCCCGAATCGATCGGCAAGCCAGCCAAAAAGCGGCTGCGAAACGGCAGCGCCGAGGTTGTAGAGGAGTAAAAACAGGCCTACCTGCGCGTTGCTTAGTCCAAGACTGATCGCCAGCATGGCCACCAGCAATATGCGCCCATTGTTGAGAATGTCGATGGTAAGGTGCGAGCCAGCCGCTGCCAGGTAAGAGCGATTACGGAGAAAACTATTGTCCTGAGCCGTCATATCATGCGAATCTTACCCGAGGCGCCAGTCACTTTCAAAGTCACCGGACATCGTCACCCTGAACGGGTCCCATGAATCGGCGTCTGCGAAGTAGCTGTTCTCCTCTGAGCACCGAATTGCGTGTAATCTTCGTGTAACTTATCTGCATCGTTTAGTAATACGAATTTAACGTTACAGCATATAATAAGTACAGTCTGAGGGTCCAGGCGTTCGTAGTGATGCCTTCAGTCGTTCCGAAGAATTAATCAAAAAGGAAATCGATATGCTCAAGCGAATCATGAACCGGCGCGAGGAAGAAAACAGGGTCCGGTCCGAGAACCGGCTACCGCCCGGCCAAAGCCTGACACAAAAGTTTCCGGTTTTGCACTACGGCCCGACGCCGCGCTACCGGCCCGACCTCTCTGACTGGGACTTCAGAATCTTCGGCCTGGTAGTAGAAGAAGAACGCTGGACGTGGGAAGAGTTTATGGCGCTACCGCGAACCAGCGTAACCATGGACATTCACTGTGTCACCCGCTGGTCCAAGTTTGATACGCTTTGGGAAGGCATCTCCCTGCAGACCCTGATTGAAGAGGGAATCGTGCGGCCCAAACCCGAGGCCAACTACGTCATTCAGCATTGCGATTACAATTACACCACAAACCTCCCGCTGGACGTCATGCTGTTGCCTAACGTGCTGATGGCGACCCATTTCGACGGCGAGCCCCTGGACGTGGAGCATGGCTACCCACTGCGTGTCGTGGTGGGCACCTTTGCCGATCGCAGTGAGGATAAAAGCGCCTATTTCTGGAAGGGAGGAAAATGGCTGCGTGGCCTGGAATTCCGGGCCGACGACAGGCCCGGCTTTTGGGAGCAGGCCGGCTACCACAACGAGGGCGACCCCTGGAAGGAGCAGCGTTTCAGTTACTCGTAGGGGCGAGGCACGTCGGCATGGCCTCCTAAACAGTGTAAACGTTATCCCCGACCCGCTTCGCCCCAACCACTCCGCGCACAGAATTAACCAGCCACAAACCTGTGCATCGCGGCAAATCATCCTTCAGAACTACTTTCTCGCCGATCAATCCCTGTTGCAGCATCCACTCGCGGTAAGTTCCTGCGAGCAGGCCGCAAGAAACAGGCGGCGTCACACGCTCTCCGTCCAGCTCGACGACGACGTTGGCGATACAGGATTCGGTAATTTCGCCGCGCTCATTCCACAGGATGACATCGTCAAAGCCGGGGCAGGCCGCCTGCATCTTTTCGTAAAGCGCCCGATTTGTCGTCTTGTGGTAGAGAAAGGGATCACTGCTGTCAACCGGCATGGGCGCCAGGCACACGCTCCGCGGCTCCGGCGCACCCTCAAGCGAGATTGGCGCCGTCTGCAGGGAGATAGCGCCATCTCTGGCAGCCAACAGCCGCACCCGGTAAGCGTCGGTCAGTCTCCTAGTCTCCAAGCTCCGGTTCTCTG
The DNA here is from genome assembly GCA_025929715.1 of Anaerolineae bacterium. Classification (GTDB taxonomy): domain Bacteria; phylum Chloroflexota; class Anaerolineae; order Promineifilales; family Promineifilaceae; genus JAAYYY01. Next base: position 24,562 of record JAICPS010000014.1, read on the forward strand.
CTACCTCCTCCAGCCGCCGGAGCACAGCAGCTACATCCAGGCTAAAGTCAAAGTAATCTGCCGAGCGGGATAGGCGTTCGACGTGTTGCTCCAGCAGCGCGTAACCG
>JAICPS010000180.1 GCA_025929715.1 Anaerolineae bacterium
GGAGACGCCAATCTGATCACGCGTCAGGGTTGGCGGATCTTGGAACAGGCCGAAGTCGTCTATCTTCGCACCGGCGAACACCCGGCAACGGCTGAATTGCCGGCAGGTGCGCGACGCCGTACATTCGACCACGTCTATAAGGAAGCGCACGATTTTACTGCCGTCTACGCCCAGATAGCGTCTGAACTATTAGAGGCAGCTGGCCGGGGACAGGACGTGATCTATGCCGTTCCGGGCGACCCTGCTGTCGGCGAGGCCAGCGTAACGGCGATTATGGAGGGCGCGACGCGTGACGGCGTTCGTGTTCGTGTAATCATCGTCCCTGGCGTCAGCTTTGTAGAGCCCACACTGGCCGCCCTCGGCCAGGACGCCTTAGACGGCTTGCAGCTGTTTGATGCGATCACTATCGCCGGATATAATCATCCGCCGGTGAATCCTGATCATCCTTTATTGTTAGGGCAGGTTTACAATCGCCTGCTGGCGAACGAATTGAAACTTACCTTGATGGCTGTTTATCCGGACGACCATCAGGTTACGCTGGTGCATGGCGCGGGGACGTCGAAGCAACATCTGGAAACAATTCCCCTCTACGAAATCGACCGCAGCCGGTATATTGCCCATATGACCAGCCTATACGTGCCGCCCTTGCCGCTACCTAGCTCATTGCAGGCGCTGGCTGAAGACGCGGCCATGCTGCGTAGCCCTCAGGGCTGCCCGTGGGACCGTGAGCAGACGCCGCAGAGCCTACGAGAGCCTTTTCTGGAAGAAGTAAGCGAAGTGCTGGAAGCCCTCGACGCGGGTGATCCCGAATCATTGCAAGAAGAGATGGGCGACGTCCTTTTTCACATCGTGCTGCAGGCACAGATGGCACGTGAAGAAGAGCTGTTCCGGCTTAGCGACGTTATAGCAGGCATTTACGCCAAGATTCGCCGCCGTCATCCACACGTGTGGGGAGATTGGGAAGTTGCGGGCAGCGACGAGGTGGTGGCGAACTGGGAGAAGATCAAGGCCAGGGAAAAAGGCCGTAAGTCGGCGGAATCGCTCCTTGAGGGCATACCCGCAACGCTGCCCGCCCTTGCGCGTTCGCAAAAGATTCAAGAACGGGTGCGGCGCGTCGGTTTTGATTGGCCGGCGATCGAAGGCGTCGTAGCCAAGATGCAAGAGGAAATAGAGGAACTGCTGCAGGCCGACAGCCCGGAGCGACAATCAGATGAGATCGGCGACCTCTTGTTTGCAGTTGTCAACTTGGCGCGTTGGCTGGGTCTTGACGCCGAATCGGCGCTCCGCGAGGCGAATGCGCGCTTTGTTCGCCGCTTTCAGTTAGTCGAGCAACTGGGGCGCGAGAGAGATATCGACCTGACGGAAGCCGATCTGGATTTGCTTGAACGGCTGTGGCAAGAGGCCAAAGGGCTGTTGGGGCAAGAGAGAGAGGGTTGATGATCTGGTTGAATATTATCATTTTGGCGTTGGCGATTATCGTCGCCGTGGCCGCGCTCGTCTCCGCAGCCGGCGCGTTGCTCACCCGCAGCGCCATTTCCAACCAACCTTACGGCGTGGGGAGGCAGGAGTCCCGCAAGACGATGCTCGTGGCCTTCCTCCGCGCGGGTGCGCTCGCTATCGTCGCCCTCATCCTGTTCGGTGTCTATGGGCTGAGTGCGCGCCCCGAGGAGATTCTTTCCACCGACCCCGAGCCACAGGCCACGTTTGAACCCGAGCCCACGAGCACGACGCCGGCCACCGACGTGGCTCCAACGGACGCAGCCGAAGAAAGCTCATCGCCGTCGCCCACGGCTACCAGTGCGCCGGCCACGGCCACGCAAAGTCCAACAACAACCCCCACAATTACCCCAACGCCCGTACCTTCCGCCGTCGTAAACAGCGAAGTAGGGCTCTATCTGCGCCCCGAGCCCGGCAGTACCGTGGAGTTGGAGCTGCTCGCAAACGGGGCCGTGCTGACTCTGCTAGACGGCCGCGAAACAGTAGACGACGTCGAATGGCAGGAAGTGCGCTCCGCCGCCGGCAACGAAGGCTGGGTCGCGGTAGATTTCATTATTTACCAGTAGAATCTGTCATCCTGAGTGAAAGGAAGAATCTCGGCGCCGAAAAACGATTCTTCGCTCCGTAGACGCCCATGTATGGGACCCGCTCAGAATGGCATTGGCACACTACGGCCTCAGCGATTTCAAATAATGCGATTCCCTACGTTCGATGTAATCCAGCGACTGGTGACGGAAATAAGTATCGTACAGCTCCGCATAATGCCCGCCTTGGGCTAGCAACGCCTCGTGTGATCCTTCCTCAATTATCTTGCCTTCCTGCAGCACGATGATTCGGTCCGCGTTACGCACTGTCGATAGGCGGTGCGCGATGATGATCGCCGTCGTGTTGCTCATAATCAGGTCCAGCGCTTCCTGAATCTGGGACTCGGTGAAAGGATCGACGCTCGCAGTAGCCTCATCGAGGATAAAGATGCTTGGTTCCTGGACCAGCACGCGCACCAGAGCCACCAGCTGGCGCTGGCCCATCGACAGGCGAGCGCCACGCTCGCCCACCTCGCTGTTTAGCCCCTCCGGCAAGGTCTCCAACCAATCTCCTCCTCCGATTTGCCGCGCCAGCGCTTCCACCTGTGCATCGCTGGCCTGAGTATTGCCATAACGAATATTGTCGGCGACCGTGCCGGCGAAGAGAAAAGGTACTTGCGAAACAACGCCCAGGCGCTCCCGATATTGGATCAAATCGAGTTCCCGTACGTCTAAGCCGTCAACCGTAATACGACCGTCCTGGAACTCGTAGAAGCGAGCGATGAGTTTGATGACGCTCGACTTACCCGCGCCCGTGTGCCCTACTAGCGCCACGCTCTGCCCGGCAGGGATATGCAGGGTGAAATCCTCGAGAACCTGCTCCTGATCCGAATAGTGAAAATCGACATGCTTGAAGTCGATTTCGCCGCGCAGTTCCGGGACGGGCCGGTCGTTGCTCTGTTCGACGGACGATTCCACGTCAATCAGAGCGAAAACCCTCTCAGAAGCAGCCAGGCCGGCCTGAAACTGGCTCCAGAACGCAGAGATATTGATGACGGGAAACCAGAAACGGTCGACGCTGGCCATAAACAGGTACCAGGCGCTAACCGTGATCAGTCCGGTAACGGCGGCGCGGCCGCCAAAGAACAGCAAGGCGGCGGTGGCAATGCCGGATAACACATTGAGAACCGGAAAGATGTTGGCCAGAACGAAGCCGCGGCGAATGTTAATCGCGTACGATTGGTCGTTGACCACCCGGAATTCGTCGTAGATCGCACCCTCCTGGCGAAAGTTCTTGGCAACGCTGATGCCCGTGACCGACTCCTGGATCGCCTTATTTACCTCGCCCATGGCCCGCGCACCCTGCTCCGTGACCCGGCGGGCGAGATGGCGGAAAGAAAGCGCTGTCACAGCCACAAACGGCGCCATAGCCAGCACCGCGAGCGTCAGGCGCACCTCAATCGTGAGCAGCACGGCGACCAGGATCAGGGACGAGAACACCTGGTTGATCACGTCGTTGGTGAGCATGATCACCTGCCCGAACTCCTCGGTGTCGCTGGTGATGCGGCTGACCACGCGACCAGAGCTGAACTCGTCGTAGAAGGAGAGATCTTGCTGGGCGGCTGCGGCGAAAGCATTCGTGCGCATTTGCAGAACAACGTCCGCGACGACTTCGATCGTCAGCTGCCGGCGCACCCAGTTCGCGAGCCAATTACCCACTCCCACGACAAAAATGACGATGATGAGAAAGGGCAACTGGTCGCCGGCCTCGTCGTCCGTGACAGTTTCCACACCATTCGAGATAATAATCGGCAACGCCGCGCCCATCCCCGCCATCAAAAACGTGGCAATCGATATGTAGATTAGTTTTCGTTTGTGATCCCCGAAATAGCGCGCAATCCGCGCAATCAGCTCGCGATCGCCGTACTGCCGATCATACGCCTCAGCTTCCAACCCCTGCATCATCACTGCCATACGTTAACTCCGTCCTGCTCGTAGCCGCGGATTTCATTCCGCGCTCTTAAAGCATCCAGCTCGTAGCCGCGGATTCCATTCCGCGCTCTTAAAGTATCCGCTGCCCGAGCAACGACGCCGCCAGCCCAACTGCCAGCTCCGCCGTGCGATTGCCGTTATCCAGGATTGGATTCACTTCCACGATGTCCAGCGACTGCACGCGGCCCGAATCGCCCAATATTTCCATCAGCAGGTGCGCTTCACGATACGTCAGCCCTCCCGGCACCGGCGTGCCGACGCCGGGCGCTTCGTCCGGCTCCAGGCTGTCCATATCCAGGCTCACGTGCAGGCGCGGCAGATGGCGTAGGCGGTCAAGCGCGTGGCGCGCCACAGTTGCCATGCCAAGCTCGTCGACGTGACGCATCGTGTACACTCTGATCCCGCTCTGAAGCAAGCGCTGCCGCTCGTGCGCATCCAGGTCGCGGATGCCGACCAGCACGATTTCTGAGGTTTGAAGCTTGGCTCCGGGATAGCCCACGTTCACTAGCTCGTCCGCGCCATCGCCGATGAGCGCGGCTAGTGGCATGCCGTGAATATTGCCGCTTGTCGAGCTTTCCACCGTATTAAAGTCCGCGTGGGCATCAACCCACAGAACCCCTAATGGTTGGCTCTGCGCAGCGGCGGCGATGGTGCCGATGCTGATAGTGTGGTCGCCGCCAAGGTAAATGCCGAAATCGCCTTGCGCCACACAGCCGCTCGCCTTGTCGTATATTGCCTGGCAGGCTGCGGCCACGGCTTTGAGCCGGCGCGTCTGGCCCTCGGCCACCTCTTCCTCGGGGTTGGGTACCTGGACGTTACCCATGTCATATACGTCACAATTCAGTTGCGCCAGCCGTCCCTGGAGGCCGGAATAGCGCATCGCGCTCGGCCCCATATCGACGCCGCGCCGGTTTTGGCCCAGGTCCATCGGCGCCCCAATAATGCGGATCGTTCGTGTAGTCATAAGTATTTCACAACGCGCTATAATTGGCAATTGTGTCCCATCCATGGGACCCTGGCAAACTAACTGGCTGCCTTCTATAATGCGCCTATGTCGCGTGAGGAATGGGGCTTTTTAGAAGGACGATGGCTCCCGTGGCCCGTCCCCTGGCATGACTACTTCGGACGGTCTGCGCCGCTCCTGGTAGAAATAGGGTTTGGCAATGGCCAATTCTTGTTGGACCTTGCCGCCAGACGCGAGGAGGCAAACATCGTCGGCGTGGAAATTTCGCAGCCGTCTCTGCGCTCGGCGCAGCGAAAGGTGAGTTCACAACAGCGCAAGAACGTGCTGCTGGTCCATGCGCTGGCCGGACAGGCGCTATGGACCCTGTGCGCGCCCCAGTCGTTGTCCGGCGTCTTCATCAATTTTCCGGATCCCTGGCCCAAAGCAAGCCATAGATCGCGCAGGCTGATCGACCAACCGTTTCTATCATTGCTAGCTGCCAGGCTCCATCCACAGGCGATGCTGGATATCGCTACCGACGATGCCCAATACGCGCTGGAGATCGCCAGGCATCTTGCTTCGCATCAATCGTTTGACAGCAGGCTGCCCACGCCATATGTTCATGAGGACAACACACGACTCCGCACAAAATATGAGTCGCTTGCTCGCGCTCAGGGCCGGCTCTGTTACTATTTCAAATGGCGGCGCAATAAGACGCCCGGCGAAAGTCATTATCCGCCACCGAGAGAGTTAGCCATGCCCCATTTGATTCTGAGCAGCGCACCGCACCTTTCCGCCGTCGCCAGGGCCTTTGAGCCTGCCACCCATTCCGGCGAATGGGGCACTGTGAGATTCATCGGCATGTTCGAGGCGCGTGATTACGAGTCCCTGCTCGTAGATACCTTCATCGACGAAATTGCCCTGACCCAGCGCCTCGGCCTGACAATCCGCGCGCGTGGCGAAGACGCGCTCATCATCGGCGTACACGAGCTAGGCTTCCCCCGCGCCACACCCGCCGTCCACCACGCCATTCACTGCCTTGCCAGCGACCTCATCCAACGCCACCCGTACATGCAAATATTGTCCAGCAACATCAAACTGTAGAACGATTTTGTAAATCCTTCCTCTCCGGGCGGTTGGAGGCGCCGAAACGATTACAAATTCGTTATACATTAGAGACCAACCATGCAGATTGATCTAGAACTCTATCGCGAAGAGGTCGCCGTCGCCTCCGGCGTGACGATCAGCGTGATCGACATCGCGCCGCAACACCCCGAGAACACCCTCGTCTTTGTGCATGGCTTTGGCGGGAACGCTACGCAGTGGCGCTACCAGCTCCAGGCTTTCGCCGAACGAAACCGCGTGCTCGCGCCAGACCTGCGTGGACACGGCCGATCCAGCCAGCCCGCCGGGGGATACGGTATGTCCCAACTCCTGGACGACCTGCGCAGCGTGTTAAATGAAAGGGGCATCGCGGAACCGGCGATCCTCGTCGGCCACTCCTTTGGGGGCGCGATCGTCACCGAGTTTGCCCTGGCCGAGCCAGAGCGCGTGAGCCGCGTCGTATTGGTCGCCACGGCGGGCGAATTCGAGCTGATCTGGCTCTACCGCACCGGCTTCCGCCTGCCGGATCCTATCCTTGCAGTCGTGCAGCCCTTGCTGCGCGGCTTCGTGCATGCTTCGGTGCTGTCCCTTAAGCGCATGTTTCATAATGCGGTCAGCCAATGGCAGGGCTGGGACAAATTCCCTCGCTTGCAGCAGCCCACGATGGTCATTCGCGGCGAGCGCGACCGCGTCTTTCCCCAGGCTTCCTTTGCGCGCGTCGGCGAGCTGATCCCGGGAGACGAAGACGTGAACGTGGGCGCCTCGGCGCATATGGTCATGATCGAGCGCCGGGACGCCGTGAATCGCGCTATAGAGCGCTTTGTCGAGCAAGAAGGCGGCGAGCAACCTGGCGCAAAACGCTTCAGCAGCTGGCGCAGCCAGTGGGTGCGATCCGAGGATTCCGCTTTCGTCGCCGATCGCCCCTGGCTACTGTATTATGAATCAGGCGTTCCACACACCGTGGACATTCCCCGCTTACCGCTGACCCGACTGCTCGACCGCGCCGCGCGCCGCTTTCCCCAGCGCCCGGCAATCATTTTTCGAGGTCGCACCCTGCGTTATCGCCAGCTTGAGAACCAGGCAGCCCGCTTCTCGCAGGCGCTGCGCTCGCTCGGTCTCGCCAAAAGCTCGCCGGTCATGTTGCTGTTACCGAATGTGCCCCATTTCGTCATTGCATATTATGGCGCCCTCCGCGCGGGCGCGATCGCCGTGATGAGCAATCCCCTCGCCGAGCCGTCCGAGATAGTGCGGCAGGCGCAACATTCCGGCGCCGAACTTCTGGTGACCCTGGAGCGTTTTCACGATGTGGCCGTGGCCGTGCAGGCTCAGAGCAACGTACGCCACGTGATCTACTGCCGGGAGTGGGATTACCTGCCGTGGACCACGCGCCTTCTCACCGGGTGGCGGCGTTCCAACCGGCGCGCCCTTCAATCCTCGCTTATGGGCGCTCGCACGTCGCGTAGGGGCGCTTCGCGAGGCACCCTTCCAGAGGATAGTCACCTTTGGTCTTCTTTGCTACGGCAACAGGACGATGCACAGTCGCCAGACCATCCCACCGCCGGCACTGTTGCCGCCACTGACGTGGCCGTCATTCAATACACCGGAGGCACCACCGCCCGTCCCAAAGGCGTCACCCTCACGCACCATAACCTGATTGCCAACGCCATCCAGACCCGGGTCTGGTTGCCCACCGCGCGCGACGGCGAGGAGGCGATCCTTTGTGTGGTGCCCTTCAGCCACGTCTACGGCATGACCGCGGCGATGAACTGCGCCATCAGCATGGGCGCAAGCATGATCCTGCTGCCACAGTTTAACGTGCGTGAAGTGCTGGAGACGATCAAGAGATACCGGCCCACACTTTTTCCGGGCGTACCGTCGATCTACACGGCGATCAACAACTATCCTGGCGTGCGGCGCTTCGACGTGCAATCCATCCGCGCCTGCCTCAGCGGAGCTGCGCCGCTGCCTATCGAAGTAAAAGAAGCCTTCGAGAAGCTCACCAGGGGGCGCCTGGTCGAAGGTTATGGACTCAGCGAGGCCGGACCGGTAAGCCACGCCAACCCTATTTTCGGCCGCGACAAGGTCGGGTCGATTGGCATTCCACTTCCCAATACCGAGGCGCGCATCGTAGACCTGCGCACCGGCATACCGCTGACAGTGCTTCCGGGCCAATTTGGCGAACTCGAGGTGCGTGGCCCCCAGGTGATGCAGGGTTATTGGCGCGACGACGAGGCCACAAGCGCCGTGCTCGGCGACGACGGCTGGCTGCGCACCAACGACGTGGCCCGCATGGACGAGGACGGCTACTTCCAGATCATCAGCCGGCGCCAGGACATGTGGCAGGCCGAAGACGCCACGCC